>JAFYMU010000039.1 GCA_017548245.1 Kiritimatiellia bacterium
AAAAAAACTCCAATGCGGGGCATTGGAGTGAAAGGTGGCGTTATTGAGATTGTGCTTAGACGTGGAGGATGTCTCCACTCAAGAAGCTGAGTTCGGGTTCGTAGGCACTTTCGGTGTCGGCTTCTGCCGAACGGTAGTTGCGGATGATTTCGACCCAGGCTTCAAGGGTGTTCACGAATTGTTCCACTGCGGCAAAGAAGCTGTCTGCATCCAAACTCATCAAGGGCAGTACACGGCAGAGTGTAATATGCTTGGTTTCGGGGTGGATGGAGAAGGTTGCGCCGTGGGTCTCTTGGAAGAGGTATTGCGATTCCAAAAGTAATCGGTAGAGACCTTCCAAGGTTTGTCCCGAGGGAGGCAGGCCTAAATCACCGGTGAAGGCGACTTGGTCTTGCGGGGAGAGGTCGTGAATCGTAAAGTGAAGGTGGTCAATATCAAAGCTATAAACACCATTGGCATCCGACTCAATCGCGAGATTGAGCCGGGTGCCGAATGCCTGAATTAATTCATGAAACATCATAAACCTTAAATTCCTCCAAGGATGTTTGCCATGCAAGCCGGGCCGAGGGCGTCAATGTCTTCAGCGGTCATCGGACGCACGACGGGCTTGCCGTCTTCCATCAAGGGTTCGAACTTGTAGCCGTCCCCATCTTCCACCGGACGCACGATCATGGCGACGGTGCCCACGAGGTGTTCCTTTGCCACGGCCGAGAAATCGTTCCAGTCGCCGGATTGAGCATAGTGGTCGTTCAAGCGGCCGAGGGCTTCAATTTCGTTGTACACCAAGTTTTCAGAACGGACGGGTTCGTTGTTCATGGGTGCGGCGCTAGCAATGCGACGAAGGGCTTCCACTTCTGCAACGTTCATCTCTTCCTTTTCAATGAGATGTGCGTCTTCGAATTCCAACAAACGCATGCACTTTTCTTCAAGGCAGACGCCTGCGCCAGGACCCATCAACTTCTTGTAAGCATCCATCTTACCACAGTTTTGAGCTGCAAAGAAGTTGTCAATTGCCTTTTTTACATAGAGCTTGAGGTTGTCAGAGAGATACTTGTTGAGTTCGCTGACGGTGCTGTAGTCTTCACGATTGAAGCCAGTGCAACGTTCCGGATGGAAGACGACACCCGTCTGAGAGCTGACGTAGAGGCGCCAATCGTCCAAGTTACGCACATCCACATAGTCGCCATCCTTGCCCTTGTTCATATCCAAGTACTGGATAGGCGCCCCCTTAAAACTATCCAATTCGTCACATTCGGCTGCGAATTCGTATTCGGGGTTCACGCGGAGGCTCTTATCAACTTCACATTCCAAGAACTTGAGGATCTTCGTGATGTTGGCGAGCGTACGATATTCATCGCCCTTCTTTTCGAGGTCTGCGATGGACATCTTTTCGGCGCCCATGGCCTTGAGCATCACGTCGAACTTACGACGGTAGACATCCACAGTGAAGGTGCCAGCGCCCACGAGGTCAGCCTTCTTCACGATGGCATCAATACGGCGCATCGTGAGCGGACGGCCCGAGGCGACTTCGCCATTGGCAGTCAGCTTGAAGTCACTGCGCTTGAAATCCTTACCCAAAATGGCCTCCAGGCGATCCATAAACCCCTTCGTAAAGGTGACCTTACCATCTTCTTCGGTCATCCCCTTCACGTTGAACGCGCGCCCCAAGGCCTTCAACAAGGCGGTACGTGCGGCATTGTTTTCAGCCTGTGCTTCCTTAGAACGCGACAAAGCCGACAATGCGCCAGAATAGGCGCCATCTTGTTTCAAACCATCACCATCGACATGGATAATTGCATTTGCATTGTCGAGGTGCAACTGACGGAAGGTGTTCAACGCGGAAGAGTTTAATTCGATTGCCATAGGAGCCATCCTTTCTTGATTATTCTGCCCTTAATACAAACGAACTTCCCAAAAGTTACAACCCCAAACAACTTTTTTTGAAAATTTTAAAAACGCCCCTTTTTGGAGCCCTAAAAACAACTGCTGCGAACCAGGGTTAACCGATTCGCAGCAGATGTTGGTAATCTATTCGTTAGATTGTATGCGTGGCGTTAACCATTCACAGGGAAGCGGAAGTGGATGAGTGCATCGCGGACCAACAGGCCCGAACCGTTCACTTCCTGTGCGTAGGCTTCGTCATAGAGACGTGCGTAGTTCGCGTTGGAGAGACGATGCACTGCGTCTGCAATGCCGCCGACGCGGTCCGCGAAGAACTGCATCGCAATGCGAACGATATGCGTCTTCATTTCGGCCGTGGTGGCATCGGTGATGATGCCTTCTGCGCGCAGTTCATCTTCCAAGAGGTTGAGGTTAAACTTGAGCGTCGTCAAGAAGAGTGCACGGTTGGACGAACCCTTGAGCGAACCTGCCTTGCCATCCAAGCCCGGCAGTTCCAACGGATGCTGGAAGTCCTGCGCCACACGGGCAATCGCCTTGACCACCTGCACATCAACGGTTCCGCCGGCACAGGCATTCACATAAGCCTGCACACGTGCTGCACTGCCTTCCACACGTTCGGCCACTTCGCGTTCCTTGGACTTTGCCGAGAGCATGTCGAAGAAGATCGGCACGGACATCGTTCCGAGGCTCTTCAATGCGGGCTGCAAGTTCGAGTTCACCACGTTGGCAATCGCATAGACAAAGGCGCCGTCTTCCGGTTCCTCTGCGCGATTAGGACCAAACATCGACATGGCGTGCTGATAGGTACGCACAGCCTTGACGAAGGCAAGGGCCATTTCCTTCGAGGCCGTCTCCATGCGCGTGGGGTCATTTCCGTCACGAGCGGCGAGGAAGGCCGTCAACTTTGCACGCAGATCATCGCCCGTATTGGTGTAGATTTCAATGTTACGACCATTGGAAATGTTGCCGGTCTTCGCCTCAGTCAAACGTTCCACCAACGGCAAAATCGATGCATCAAAGGTGGCGCGATCAGCAAAGGCGACCTTCAATTCTTCCACGAGCACGGGCAAGCGTTCGGTATCGAAGGTGTTCTTGCGGCTGAGCATGGCGGCGCCGAAGTGCGGTTCCAACTCATCTGCGAGCTGCTTGTAGGTCTTGTCACCTTCATGGTTGAGGAAGCGCTTCACGGCATCCAAGGCATCGCGAACGCCATTCGAGACCGAGGCCGTATCGGCGGGAATCGCGGGCACATCGGTCGGCGCAATGGCGAGACGACCCATCGCGAGGCGGAGTTCGTTCATCACCGCGCTCATTTCCTCCACGGCACCACCGAGACGCATCTGGCACTGCGCGAAGTTGTAGATCGGGCCCGGGATTTCAATGCCATGACGCTGCAGGCACATGAGGGCGGCGAAGATACGGCGACCGGCGTCCGTCGTGGTGCCCTTGTTGAGAATTTCGTGCAACTCACGGGTCAATTCGCCATTGCCATTCTTGCTATCGTAGACGGCGCGACCTTCGTCGGAGATAAGGGCCTTGAAGGAGGCTTCAAAATAGTTCTCGCGACCATACATGGCTGCGGCCATCATCTTCAAGACGTGCGTGCGCTCTTCCTTCGTCAAGTGCGTGGCATTACCGAAGTCAATCACCGTCAACCCTTCGCCATCGGTCATGATGTTACCGGCGTGCAAGTCGCCATGGTAGAAACCATTGCCGTAGAGTGCTTCCTGCACCCACTTTTCGGTGAGCTGCAAGAGGTAGTCCTGACGCGTCTTGGCATCATTGTAGAGGTGAATCAACTGTGCCTCGGCGACACGGAGGCTACCTGGATCCTTGAAGTAGGCGTTATTGGGCGGATTTACGCCACCCATAATCTCACGAGCCTTTTCACGGGTGTTGGCCATGAAGCGGTCATAGGTTTCACCCGGTGCCTTCTTCAAGATCAACGAATCCATGGTCGGCGGCACCGACGGGTGCACTTCCATTGAGTGGAGCTTGTTCATCGTCACCACGCGCTGCGTCGTACGCACCACGCCATCGGTGTAAATCATCACCGGCTGTTCGTAGACGTTACGAGCGTAGTTGATGTTCGTCTTTTCCTTGGTGAAGTCGAGTTCTTCAAGGATACGCGCATACTGACCTTCAAAGGTCTTCTCCATGCCAGGCGTTGCCTTTGCGGCTTCGACAAAACGGCGACGTTCGTTCTCAATAATCGTCTTCACGTTCGGACGCAACAACTTGACCACGCATTCCTCGCCATTGGGATGTTCATCCGTAATCATCTTGCAGAGGAAGGCCTGACCCACCGAGGCGGCACCCAACGAACGCATCACTTCAATCGACTTAATCGCACCGCCCGAACGTTCCACGATGTCCAACAAGTGCGCCTTCACAATGCCTTCGGGAATCGGCTGAAGATTCGACTTCATATCCTTCAACGCATCGCGCATATCTTCACCAAAGGCATCCACGGGAAGCGCCTGAAGCATCTTCTGGAGCAAGGGACCTGCCCCCTTAAAGAGCGCGCCCACCACTTGACCCGGCGTGGAGTTGGCATCGGTATTGCGGAACAAGGAGGCCAACATCTGACGGCCTTCCTGCGGCGTGGCCTCTGCGAAGTAACGCGAGAGCACTTCGTTCATGAACTTACCATAACCGCACGAGGAGTCTGTCAACGCACCACCGACCAAACGGTCAAAGGAGAGCTGCCAGATGGGCGATTCGGTGCGCTGTTCCACCTCGCCTGCCTCTTCGGGCATGTTGGCGCGCAACTTCTCGTTAATCGTCTCCTGAATCTGCGTCATTGCCGTCTGCACCAAGCCGTCCATGGCCTCGTCCAAACCTGCAATCTGCGGAATCATGCTGAGAATCGCACCCGAGAGCTGATCGGCGGTGGTCTGCCCCGTCATGATGGCGCCCTTCAAGGTCTTGTTGCCCTCAATCTTTGCGGCAAGCGCCGAGGCACGTTCGCCTTCTGGAAGGTTAGAAACCTCCAACATCACCGAGAAGGCAGCCTTGAAGACCTGCTTCATCGCGGCCTTCTGGAAGGCATTGGCGCCTTCGACCTTAGGCATACCCTCGGTCATCTCTGCAAAACGTTCGGCCAACACCGTGCGCATGGGTTCGGCAAGCCCTGCGAGCGACTCGGCGGGATTCATCACAATCTCAATAAAGGTATCGAGATTCTGCTTGAGCAAATTCACAATGCGCAACCCACCCTCGCCCTTGCGTTGGGCCTCGTCATAGGAGATGATGTCGGCATTCATAATCAAGTCTGCGAGGAGATTACGCGCCTTTTCCTGGGTGGCGGCAAGACGTACCTTGGGGTCAAAACTCACCACCGGACGCGCAGCAGGACGTTCGGCCATAACGACCTTGCGGTTCAATTCCTCAACGCCCGTACGCACCATCGCCGTATGGAGGTCACGAATTTCTTCACCCGTGAAGACGTCATTACGCGTATTGGCGGAGAGCACGGCATTGGCCACGGTCTTATTCACGGAACCGGTTTCGGTCGTGTAGTAACCCTTCAACGCATTGGCGGCGATCGAACGCAACATCGCCGTCGGCACCGTTGCGAAGGACGACGCAGGGATTTCGAGGCGGTCGGCCACGATACGCAAGCAGATTTCACGGGTGTGCGAGGTGCTCCCCTGCACGTCGGCCAAATCTTCCGTGGAGAGTTCGGGCAACATACGCAAGATGGTCGCCGCGCCAAAACGGTCCACATGCGAGACCATATCCGACTCAAAGATATTCACAAAGCCAGTAGCCGTCTGCGAACCTGCCACCTTGGTGCCATTCACGGTGATCTGAAGCGCGCCATTGATGGTCTGGTTCAACTGCACGGTCTTTTCATTAAAGGTAAGGGTTGCCTGCTTGACGCCACCATCCTTGGCGAAGGCGCGCAAGGTCTTGATCATGCTCACCATGTCCTTACCAGAAATCGACGTCGAGGACGGTAACTTGTTACCAGTGAAGAGCGCAATGGCATCTGCGGTGCGGCCAGGCTTAATGGCGGTCAAGGGGTCCACCAACTTATTGGCGCGGTAGAGACGGAAGAGCGTCTGGAGGTCCGCGTTGTTGATTTCCTGCACATCCTTATGCAAGATGCGGTGGAAGAAGGCGGGCAAATCATCGAGTTTGTTATCGCGCAAACGGGCCAACGCCATCAGCTTCTTGAGGTCATCGGTCGTCACCGTGGCGATATCGTAACCACAATCCTTGACGAGCTTCGCCATGGCCGAGATGTTATCGGTATTGAAGCCCCACGTCGTGTCTGCAAAGGCCTGCGGATTATCCAAGTCTTCAAAGTCCGGAGGCGAAGCCATCAACTCTGCGGTCTTGTGAATCGCCTTCAAGAAGTCCACCGACACATTGAGCGGCAATTCGCCATGCTTCAATGCATCGTACACGCTAACATCATCGCCCCTGCGATTATCCACCGTCTTGAAGATCACGGTGATGTTCGAAGCAGAACACTGCATGCAGCGACGCAACGTGAAGAGTTCGCGCGCATCTAACGACTGCAAGAACTGCATTGCTTCGTTCGGCACGCCATCGCGGCCAAAGCGACGGAAGAAGTCCTGCAAATGCAGATTGGCGAGACGGTCTTCGGGTACTTCCGAGAGCAACGAGGCCACGGCCCAACCCAAACGTGCTTCACCGGTACGATCGGCGGGTGCTTCAGCGGCAACCTCTTCCAACACGCGATCCAACGTCCAACCTTCGTAAGGCACAGCCGTATTTTGCACCTGTGCAGCGGCCCCTGTTTCAGCGCGAGCAAAGACCCCCACCATTTCCATTGCGGGAATCTTATTGGCCGTTAACACCGTTTCATCGGCATAGCGAAGGGCGGGATTGTCAGCGTAAGCTGGATTCGCCAGGGAGAGCGTCGAGAAGAAGGAGTTCAATGTCTGACGGAGCGAGAGGAGCTTGCTGATGTTGGCCTTAAAGGGTTCGGGCACGGTTGCCAAATCCAAGGGGGCCGCCGAATCATTACCCTGGGCAGTGGCCAACTCGGGATAGGCCTTGAAGAGCGCATCCATTTCGGCGGAGTAAGCGTTGAGCAAACGCGTGCTTTCGGCGGTGATGTTGGCATACATCTGCGCAATCGACATCGCGGGTTCGACACCACGACGCATCAACGGCGAAAAACCTTCCTTCGTGGCCAATCCTTCATAAGCGTTGTATGCCACGTGCCACGCTTCGCCGTAACCCGCCTTTTCGCCAAAACCGATATCCACCGAAAAACGGGTCATTGCCTGCGATTCGGCCATGAAGGGGTCTGCGGCCATGTGCACCACGCCCGTTTCAAAGTTGTCGGAGTCCTTCAACGAAGCCTTCAAGAAGGCGGCCAACTGACCGTCCGCATCTGGCACAGAGACGGTGCGCGAAATGCCACGACCGGTCTCATCTGCGGCCACGGCGCAAAGGGCAAAGTAACGACACAAGGCGTTCGCGCGCTGCGTGTCAGCTGGCAAGGTCTCGCCATGCTTCAACTTTGCCAAGGTATCCACGGCAAGCATCACATCGGCTTCAATCTTACCCTTGATGTCGTCAATCTTAGAGGCGAGATCGGCGGCCTTAATGCCCTTGGTGTAAACCTTGAGGGCGCTCAACGGCAAATCAAAGCTCTTCTCTGAGATTAAGGGGATGTCCAACGAAAGGGGTTTGCGACCTTCTGCAATGGCGATACGGTCAAAGGCCGCTTCCATGTATTCGGAACGCTGCAAGTAGTCCGAGAAGTGTTCGCGGATTGCATTCGCCTCCTGACGCGAGGGCGCGGCCTTAGCCGTCACATCACGAATCGCCGTCATCACCGCACGAATACGACGCATCGTGAGCGGACGCGAGGAGGTTACCGTACCTTCACGAAGGTTGAAGTCTTCAATCTTGAGCACATCGCGCACCTCTTTTGGGAGGTCATTGAGCGAACGGACACCGAAGGCCGAGGTCAACGCATCGGCAAAATTGCGACGGGCCACATTATTGGCCTCGTGCACATAACGATTGGAGGGAATCTGTTTGACGCGAAAACGACCTAACACGCCCTCTTGGGTCGATTCACACTGAACGCGTGCCCCACCCCCAAGATCACGGTTATTCAGAATAGCGTCATTAAAAATCTGAAGACCAGACAGATCAATTGTCATAGTGACAGTCCTTCATATTAAGCCCGTAGGCTTTCACTTAAAGTGTTCATCAAGTTGATTTAAATTGAGTACCACTATACCACAATTTCATCACCTTTTCTCACGGACATTACACACGCTTAACGAAAAGGTTACAGGCTATTTGAGCCCTTTTTCAATCGAGCCTCGATTGACAATCAATTGAACCTCGATTGACGATCAATTGAGCCTCGATTGTAGGGGCAATTGAGCCTCGATTGCAGGGGCAATTCCACTGCAATTCAAAACGCCTCGATGGGGTTATTTTTAGAGAAGTACTTCGACCAACCACACGGCAAGTGAGGCGATGGCGGCCACTAAGACGAGCGAGACGCGCCAGAGGGCGAGCAACACCGCCACGGAAACACCCACGAGGCCTGCCAATAGGGTTGGCGCATCCAAGATCGCAGCCGGGATGGTCATCGCGGTTAAGGTCGCATACGGCACATAGTGCAAGAAGGCGCGCACATGAGGCTCGGTAATTTCGCGCTTGAGAATGACCAACGGTAACATGCGAATCGCATAGGTCACCGAGGCCATCACGGCAATCGCGAGCCAAATATTAGTTGCGTCCATGCGAGGCCTCCTTGGTGGGGTTCATCGGGAAGAGGAAGGCCGCCGTGCCAGCGGTGAGGAAGGTGACGAGGATGATGCGTGTCCCTGCGGAAATGGTTGAGAGCACGGGCGTGTAATAGAAGATGAGGCTGAGCAGCGCCGCGGCAAGGACCACGAGCAAGATCTTGCGGTCTTGTTTTGCGGCGGGTACCACGATGGCGACAAACATGCCGTAGAGCGCCATGCCGAGGGCCGCTGTAACGGAATCGGGCAAGATATTTCCTGCGAGGGCGCCCGAGAGGGTACCAAAGGCCCAACCCGGCCACGCCACAACCGTTTGGCCATAGAGATAATAGGGAGAGAGGCGGCCACGCACGCTGATGCTGACGCCAAAGATTTCGTCCGTCACCCCACACGCCATTAAAAAGCGATGGAAAAAGGGTGTTTGCGGGTCCAACTTCTGCGAGAGGGCGCAGGACATCAAACAGTACCGCAGATTAATCACGACTTGCGTTAAGGCCAACGTGGCCAACGCGCCTGCGCTTTGAATCACGGCGAGTCCTGCGAATTGCCCCGCACTGGTAAGGTTGGTCCCCGAGAGTAAGAAGGCTTGAAAGGCCGAAAGTCCCGCCGCACGCGCTTGGATACCAAAGGCAAAGGAGACGGCAAAATAACCCAATCCAATGGGAATACCCGCGTACATCCCTTGGAAAAAGGTGATCAACTGTCGTAAAAAGGTTCGGTTCATGGCTTCAATAACCCTCTACAAACGGCTAAATCGGCGTGAATTTGCGCACGCAAGGCCTCCAACGAGGCAAAACGTTGTTCGCGACGAAGGCACGGGTGCGTGAGGCGTAAGGTGACGGTGGCGCCGTAAAAATCGCCCGAAACATCCAAGAGGTGAACCTCAAAGAGGGG
>JAFYMU010000040.1 GCA_017548245.1 Kiritimatiellia bacterium
CTTTCGGTTATTGAAGATTTTCGCGAACCCAGGTGTTGAGTTTTTTCCACGCTTCGGTGGAGGAGGTGGCTTCTAACGGTTCGGCTTCAGGGACAAGCGAGAAGAAATTGAGCCCAGTCTCGCGTTCGATTGCGTCAACGGTGGTCACAAAGGTGTTAATGGGGGCGTTGCTCGGACGGTTGGGCACGCGGAAGGCAATCATCTTTTGGGGCGGGGTGGTGTCGTAGATGATCTTGTAAAAGGCGTTCGGAATGGGAATCTGACTCGTCCCCATACGTTTGGTTTTGGCATCAAAGATGGGGCCGGTGACCACATAAATGGAGCGTTCCACATTCACGGTGTAACGCACAAACTTCTCAATGTCAGCCCAAATGCCGCTGTTCATCTCGCGATGTTGCGGGGAGATGTTGGTGAGATAGAAGGAGGCTTCCATCGCCTCGGCGCTGTGTTGCATGTCGGCGGCGGGCGCGAGGTGTCCGCGACTGTAGGTGGCCGAAAGGTAATCCTTGTGGTCGGGGGTCTCAAATCGCAACTCGGGGTCGGGCAAAAAGAGGTTGGTGCGCTTGTGTTTGCGATTGCGATTCTCTTCCGTGGTAAAATGGTATTGCACCCAAAGCGCCTGACCTTTTGCGTGCGAGTAGCCCAACGCAAAGCAGGGGCGGTCAATAATCTGATCGCATAATGCGGGCGTGCCCACGCGGAGGTTTTCAGTGCCAGCCCAAAGGGTCGTTGCAAAGAGGCTCAAAGCCAGTAATCCAAACTGTAATTTCATGGCAATAGTGTAACACAAAGAGGGATTGTGCGTTATGGTGTAGCAATGAGACGTACATTGGTCATTGCACAATGGAGGTTCAAATGGAGAACGTTACCCTTATGGATGGGATGGTGAAGGCCTCGAAGGGGCATTGGATTACGCGCATGAACCAACCCATTGCCGCCGAAGGGGGCATGCCTGAAGCCCAACCCCTGCGCCGCCACGGCACCTTCTTCAAGACGCTCTTCAGCGTTTGGGAGGCCGACCGCGGACGCCTCTGCCGTTTGTCGCTTCCTGCGGCAGGTTGGTTCGCCGATGCCCAAACGCCCATTGTCACCCGCATCAACGCCTCTCTTCCGCTCAATGTCGTCACGGAAAAACTCCTTCTCGCGCCCGAGGAGAACCGTGATGGCGGTTTTCTCAAACGCGTCATTCCGCTCACCCCCAAACGTGCCTTCTGCGTGACTCGCCTCAAGTGTGGTTGGGTCATCACCGGGACTGTTTCCACGGTGACCGCCATCCGCGTGCCCGCGGGCGAACACCTCGTGGTGCGTCCCGAAGCGTTGGTCGCGTGGAATGGCGCTTCTCCCCAACCCTGTGCGCCGCTCTTGCCCTTGCGTGCCCTCGTGTTGCCCACGAAAACGCCCGCCACCCTCTTGCGTTTCTCGGGTGAAGCCACGGTCTGGGTAGAAGGGCTCGCGCCCTTCGCCACAGTGAAGGTGACGAAAAAGGCATGAATAACGTGCTGCCCCTCCAAACGGTACCGTTGGACACGCTGCGCCAAACGGTTCTGCCGTCCGCCACCGAGAGTCTGCCGCTTCAATTGCATGGCGTGGCCAAGGGGTTTCGGTTGCAGACGCTGCCGAATCCAACGGCCGACCTCACAAACGCCATGGAGGAGCTCACCGCCCTCTTTGAAGAACGTTCGGTCAAACGCTTGGCTCAACGCCGTCTCACGTTGGACGACCCCACATCTTTGCGCGGTTACGATGCCATCGCGCGTGCTATTCGTCAATTTCCCGACTTGCCCTCTGCCGAGGCTTTTAGCCGTTTGGTCGCCCAACTCAAGGCCCAACCGCCCACCACGGCGCGCGCCCTTTTGGAACAACTCAGCGCCTTTTGCAAGGAACCCGCGCTTCAAGCCCTCTTGCTTCAAGCCCTTCGCACGTTGCCCTCGGAGGCCGCCGCGCCGAAAGGTCTGCCCGTTGCCGAAGCCGAAGCGCTCCTCCGTCAAACGAAGGGCGCCGAAATGCGCGCGGGCGTCAATCTCGCCGAGTGGGTGAAGGCGCATGCTTCACATCCCGAAGCCCTCCAAGCGTGGCGCGACCTCTATGCCAACGAAGTGCTCGGGTTTACCACGCCGCAGGCTTGTTTCCGTAGTCTCTGCGCCAATCGTGGGGTGGAGGGGCTCAAGGAGGCGATCACCTTCTTGGTCAAGGGATGCGGTATCGAACTCCAAAGCGTGCAACCTTCGCTCCATCCCGAAGTGCTACGACGGATTTTGTTGGACCTGCAGTGCGTGGCCGTGTTGCGCACCGTGATCGAACGGCTCGACCAACTCCTCGCGCGCATCCAGGAACAGTTCGACGAACGCTCCGCGCTCTCGGGTTCGGAACTCACCGCCAAGCTTGTGCAACTCACTGAGAAACCCTCCGTGAGTGAGGCTGAGATGGAGGCGATTGACCGCGCTTGCGGTTGGCGTCAACGCGCGGTGCAGATTGATTTTGGTCGTGCATGGGTCGCGTTGCTACGGCAGTTGTCGGAACGTCTCTTCAAACAAGAGAGCGGCCGAACCCGTTTAATTGAGGCCGCCGAAGCGTGGCTGGAGCAGTTAATTATTGAGGAGGAAGAACAATGGAGCTGACTCTCCCCGCGTGGGTGCAAGAGAGTGTCGCCACCTTTGGCCGCCAATTCGGTCTCACCGCGTGGGCCTTAACGCCAAAGGGTACCGCCGCACTACGGTTCGAACACGGCGTTGAGCTCCAACTCGAATTGACGCGTGACCGGTTTTACCTCACGCTCTTGCGCGCTTGCGATCCGACCCTGGGCCAGTTGCAACGCCTGCTCCAAACGGTTCACCCTGATGTCCAAGGCGACGAAGGCGTTCGGGCGGCGCTGCATATGCGTCGTGCGATGGCGATGTGGGTAGCATCCTGTCCCGTGGAAGAGGTGACGCCCGACCGTTTGGAGGCGCTCTTCAATGCGGTATGGGAGGCCTCGGAAGGCTTGCCGAACGATTAAGTGGCGCGTTCGAAATCATCCTGCATGGGAGGTGGTAAAAGATGGCGATGCAATCCCGTTTGATGCGGCTCTCGGCGAACCTCAATCGCTTCAGCGATCTCACCTTGGCGCTCTTGTTGGTGGCGATTATTGGGCTCCTGATTGTGCCCTTGCCCACGTGGTTGGTGGACGGCCTCATTGCGGTGAATCTGATGATTTCGGTGGTGATGTTGATGCTCTCACTCTACCTGCCGCGCGCCTTGGCCTTCTCAACCTTCCCTTCCATGCTCCTCTTTACGACGCTCTTCCGGTTGGCCCTCAATGTGACCACGACGCGTCTCATTCTCTTGCATGCTGATGCGGGCGCCATTATCCACACCTTCGGCTCCTTTGTCGTCGGGGGCAACTTTGCCGTTGGCGCCGTCATCTTCCTGATTATCACCGTCGTCCAATTTGTCGTCATCTCCAAAGGTGCCGAACGCGTCTCTGAAGTTGCCGCTCGCTTCACCTTGGACGCCATGCCTGGCAAACAGATGAGCATTGATGCCGATATGCGCGCTGGCGCCATTAATCTCGAACAAGCCCGCGCCCGTCGCGCCGAACTGACCGCCGAGAGCCAACTCTATGGCGCGATGGATGGCGCGATGAAGTTCGTCAAAGGCGATGCTATTGCAGGACTTGTCATCACCGCCATCAACCTCATTGGCGGCTTTTGTATTGGCCTTTTCATGAATGGGTGGGAGATGGGTAAAGCCATGCGGGTCTTCTCCATCCTCACCATCGGCGACGGCCTCGTCTCACAGATTCCCGCACTCCTTGTTGCCATCACCTCGGGCATCATCGTCACCCGTGTCGGCAACGAATCGGGCAACCCCTTGGGTCACGAAATTGCCACCCAATTCTCAGCCCAACCCAAAGCCATTCTCCTCGGCGCCCTTGTGGTTGCGGCCATCGGTTGCATCCCGGGGTTTCCCAAAATCCCGCTCTTTGGCCTCGCAACGCTTGTCGCGGCGCTGGGTTACGGACTCCTCGTGGCCCAACGTCAACGTTCCGACACGCCTTCCGCCGAGGCCGCTTCGCCTTCGCCCACAACCTCGACCGAACGCTTCACGATGGTGACGCCGCTCTTTGTCGAACTCGATTCTGCCCTGCGTCCACGCCTGGGTGCGACCTTGCCGCAAGAGGTGCTGACACCCGTTCGCCAAGCTCTTTATCAATCGGTGGGGGTGCCGTTGCCCGACC
>JAFYMU010000041.1 GCA_017548245.1 Kiritimatiellia bacterium
GAAGTGCGCGAGAGCCTGAAGGCAATGGGTGGCGTAAATGACGGCATTCAACGTTTGGGCGAGGGGGTGCGCCGCTTTAATGCGCTCCTCTCCAACGTGAAGACGCGTGGCGTTTGGGGCGAAGTGCAGCTGGAACGGTTGTTGAGCGAACTCTTTGTGGCAGGACAGTTCGAAAAGAATGTCAAGCCGAATCCCCGCAGCAATAAGATTGTTGAATTTGCGTTGAAGTTGCCAGGGGCAGAAGAGGGAAAGTCGATTTGGTTGCCGATTGACTCAAAGTTCCCGTTGGACGCTTACGATGGCGTGCAGGCCGCAATGGATGCTACCTCGCTAGAGAGCGCCAAACGTGCCCTGGCTGATCGCGTTAAACTCTTTTCTACACAGGTCGCACAGTACATTACGCCGCCGTACACGACCGACTTTGCAATTATGTTTGTGCCCGTTGAAAGTATCTTCTTGGAGGTTGCGGCAGATGCTGCCTTGCAGGATGAGTTGCGGCGTAAACAGATTGTGCTCGCAGGCCCTCAGACGATGGCCGTGATTCTCAATGCGCTCCAGATGGGCTTTAAGACCTTAGCCGTGCAACGACAGTCCTCCAAGGTGTGGGAACTGTTGACTAAGGCGAAAAAAGACATCGATGAGTATCTTTCTGATTGTGATGCAGTGGCGAAGAAGTTGGATGAAGCCGCAGGCAAAGTATCGTCTGCTCGCCATCGCATTGACATGCTTTCTAAACACTTACGATCGGTAACCATTCCCGACGAGGAGACACCTCATGCGTAATATTTGGACAGACCCTACAACGTTGGCAATCACCTGTGGTAAGGGAATTGTGCCCTTCTTGAAGCAGGAATTGACGGATTTGGGTTATGAAATTCTCGGTTCGAACGACACGATGGTTGGCATTCGTGCAAAGAATGCTTGTCGCGATATCTTGCGTCTCAACCTCTCGTTGCGCACGGCCCAGCGCGTGCTGTGGCCCTTCGTGCAGGATACGCGTTGCCGTAATCTGAACGATTTGTATGACTTGGCCTACTACGCACCGTGGGAACAGATCTTGAACGTGGACGAACCCTTCTTTGTGACCAACGTGACGAAGAATGATACCGTGCTCGATTCGCGTATGCCGACCTTGCGTTTGAAGGACGCCATTGTGGACCGTATGCGCGCCAAGTGTGGTCGCCGTCCGAATGTGGGTGGCGCGGTGCCCGTGCGCGTGGAAGCCGATGGTCAGTCGCTTTACAACAAGCCGACGCCGTTGCGTTCGGCCTTGCGCGTGATTCGTGCGGCATTGGAAGATTGGTTGAACACGATTCCGGAAGAACAAGAACGCGCCGATCTTTTGATTGAAGTGGACGGCTATGACTTGATGTCGGGTTCGCTCTACCTGCCGAAGTTGGACTTGATGGTGTTGAAGAAACGCTTTGAGCGCACCTTCGCTTCGCGCATGGCTGAAGGTACTCCGAGCGCCGCCATCTACTTGTGGTGGGAAGACACGCACGCCAAGATTTACATTGATACGTCGGGCAACTCGCTCTCGCGTCGCGGCTACCGTAAGGAAGGTTGGCTCGCACCGATGCAGGAATCGCTTGCCGCCGCTTGCATTATGGCCACGGGTTGGGATTGTCAGAAGCCGCTCGTCGTGCCGTTTAGCGGTTCGGGTACGCCTGCAATTGAAGCCGCTATGATGGCGCGTCGCATCCTTCCGGGTACGCTTCGCAGTGACTTCGCCTTCATGCACTTGAAGGGTTGGACTACGATTATCTCAGGTGAAAAGGCTGGCGTGAGCGCACGTCGTCGTATCGGCGCAACGCCGTTGGAAATTTGGCGTGAGATGTTGGCGCAGGCAAAGTTGGAAGAGTTGTCCTACGATTCGCCCAAGGTGCCGACGATTATCGGCGTGGACTGGGAAGAAAAGGCCGTTGATATCTCCGAACGTAATGCGAATGCCGCGGGCGTGGGCCACAATGTGAAGTTCTTTGTGGACGACTACTCGGACGCTCAGTTGCCGTCGCAGCCGGGTGTCATCTTCATGAACCCGCCCTATGGTGAACGTTTGGAAGATGAAGCCGCCTTGGAACCGCTCTATGATGGCGTGAGTGAATGGTTGAAGAACACCGTTCCTGAAGGCTGGGAAGCCTGGATGATTACCTCGTCTAAGCCGTTGTCCTTGCGCGTTCGCTTGCAGACCAAGACCATTTTGGAATTCAAGAATGGTTCCTTGGATTGCCGTTTGCTCGGATATGATATTCGTAAACCCTTAGCCGCGCTCGAACCCGAAACGGTGGAGACTCCAGACGAAGCCGAAACGGATGAGCCGCAGGCCGATGTGATCGAAGAAGAGACGATTGACTAATTGTACGGATGTGACCGGGCGGTTAGCCCGGTCTCGCCGTTTTCATTCCGAGTGTAATTTAGGTGAGGTCACGATAACCTTATGGGTAAATTCGGAACCAGCATTCTTCAACGTTTACCGCTCTATCTGCGCGCGTTGCAACAGTTGCAAGCCGAAGGGCAGGAGTACGCTTCGGGGGCGCATTTGGCCTCGACGTTGGGGTTTGAATCGATTGTGGTGCGTAAAGACTTGGCGCGAACCGGTGTGCGCGGAACGCCGCGTTTGGGGTTTCCCATCGCGCGCTTAATTCCTGCGATTGAATCGCTCACGGGTGCCGATGATGAGAAGATTGCGGTGCTTGCAGGCGTGGGCAAATTGGGTTCCGCCTTGCTCTCTTATCCGGGGTTTCGCAAACAAGGACTCTTGATTGCTGCAGGCTTTGATGCGGCGCCTGAACGTTGCAACCTCATCCTTTCTGGAACGCCGATCTTCCCTGTGCACACCCTCACGGAAACCGTGTTGCGCCTCAATGCGACCTTGGGCATTTTGACCGTTCCTGCGGACAAGGCCCAACGCGTTGCCGAACAGATGGTGGCGGGTGGCATCCGCGCAATTTGGAATTTTACGCCTGCACAATTGGACGTTCCAGATGATGTGTTAGTGCATCGTGAAGATTTGGCCGTGGCTTTGGCGGTGTTGTTGCACCGTATTCGTGAAAGGGATGCCTAATGTTTGCGTTGTTTAAGTGGATATTATGGCTCTGTTTGCCCTCCACGGTGGTGCTCTTAGGGGTGGCCGCCGTCGCAGGTTGGTTAATCTTCCGCAAACAATTGAAGCCTGCGATTCTCCTGTTTTTATTGGATGTCCTCTTGGTTGTGACGATGTTGCCGTGGACGGCGTCCACGTTGGGTTACACGCTCGAACGTCAATATCCGCCGCAAGTGATGTCGTCCATCCCCAAGGCTGACGCGATTGTGTTGTTGGGTGGCGGTCTTGGCGTGGTGCGTCCTGGGTTTCCTTATACCGAATGTTATGCATCGGCGGATCGCGCCGTGATGGCATTTCGTCTCTGGAAGGCTGGAAAGGCGCCAGTGATTATTCCAACGGGTGAATCGGCTCAAGACTCTGAAAAGCCGCTGTTAGAGACCTTTGGGGTGCCCGCTTCGGCGATTTTGTGTGAAGAAAAGGCGCGTGATACAGCTGAAAACGCCAATCTCACAATGCAGATTCTAGCCGAACGCAAGTGCAAAAAGGTCTTGGTCGTGACCTCTTCGTGGCACTTACCGCGCACAATGATGCTCTTCCGTTCCGCAGAGATTGAATTTATTCCCGTGAGTTGTGATACCGAAGCTTCGCTCTCGCGCGCCTTAGCTCCCGTGA
>JAFYMU010000042.1 GCA_017548245.1 Kiritimatiellia bacterium
AAGACGCAAAGGGAAGCGCGGCTAAATCCGTCCGAGACAGATTTACCGCGCTTCTGCGAAGCGTGTGCGATGCTAGGAGGGGGCAACGCTAGCAAATGCGCCCGAGCCGAAGGCTACGGAAATACGCTAGTTCTTGTCCCGTCGCGCAACTCGGCGCGAGGAGCGTTATGCTACGCATTCCGCTCCCCGAGTATGCCGACGGGACGCTCGCTCTGCTAGGAAAATGCGCCCTCGCGCAAAGCGCAAAAGCCCTGTAAGGGCGGTCAGATTACAGCCGGGGGTGAGCGTAGCGTTACCCCCGGTTATCAAGGCACGCGTTAGCGTGTACCGAGCGAGCTTAGCTCGCCCCGCAATGCTTTGCGGCAAACTAGCAACTAGCAACTGGAGCGAGCATCGCGAGCGAAACTGCGGCGCAGCCGCCCAATTCATCATTCATAAATCGGAATTGGCAATGCGCGTCCTTGATGTCGTTGAAGTCCTTGGTGTCCTTGATTCCTGTGCGCCCCTAGTCTCAAAAGGCAAAGAATGACCAATGTCTGATAATAGTCCAAAGGGTTTAATAATATGAAATGGTTGCTGACGTCTTTGTTTTTACTGACGGTTTCTGGGGCCTTTGCAAAGGGGTTGCCTTTGAAAGGGGAGGGGCGAATCATTCAGGTGGTGAGTCATCGTGGGGATTGGCAGGTGGCACCAGAGAATTCGATGGGTGCCTTTAGGGCGGCGATTCAAGCGGGTGTCACCATTCTTGAAACCGATGTGCGCTTGACGCAGGATGGCCATTGTGTGTTACTGCATGATGCGACGCTTGACCGAACCACCACGGGGCGTGGTTTTCTTGCTCAAACGACTTTGGAAGAGGTGCGTTCCCTCCGTTTGCGTGACGCTTTGGGAACGACGACGGCGGAGTCAATTCCGACCTTGCGCGATGCGCTTCTCCTTGCCAAAGCACATGGCGTTTATCTTTACTTGGATAAGGCTGGGGTGAATAATGGTGAAGCAATTCCTGCGATTCTGGCAGTGGCGAAGGAGCTGGATGCGTTGGATCACCTCATCTTTGTCTTGAATTGGTCGTATGACAAGGCGAAGGCTGTCTTTGGGGAGGATTTGGCGAGCGTGGGATATTGTCCTGTGATTGCTGATGATATTCCGAACCTTGATACCTATGTGGAGACATGGCTCACGCAGGCGCCCCCCTTTGCCTTTCAATTCCGTTTTAAGCAGTTGGACTCCAAGAGTTACAAACTGCTTCCCAAGATTTTGAACTCACCTGCACGCGCCTTCATTGCGGCAACGTGGTCTACCCATACCGCAGGCCATGATGACCGCGCCTCTCTCTTAACCCATCCAGACGCAGGGTGGGGATGGCTTCTGGAACAAGGCTTTACGCTTATTGAAACCAATCACCCCCGCGCACTCTTGCAGTATCTAGCGACTCGAGCAACGGAGTAATGTTACGCTATTTTTACGCGCGCATGCTATTCGTGTCAATTCGTGTTATTCGTGGTTTTTAGACATTCTGTGTAGCCTGCCCTTTTCCGAGTGTTCCGTCTCTTCCGTGGTGGCTCCCCAAGACGCATGGTTTTCGTTGTGAGGGGTAAAAAAGGCTTGCTTTTTACAAAATGGTTTGGTATTTTAATGGGACTTTCCGCTGAAGACGGCTTTCTGGCTGACTGCCGCCGACGCGGACAAACGCAAACAACAAGGATCAGGATTATGCCTAAGATCAAGACGAAAAAGTCTGCGACTAAGAAGTTCAAAATGTCGGCCACGGGTAAGGCAATGCGCACCCAGGCTGGTAAGCGCCATCTCAATGGCTACAAGTCTCGCGGTCGCAAGCGCAATCTCCGTGGTTCCGCTGCTGTTTATGAAGGCAACCAGAAGATGGTTGCTCGTATGCTTCAGGCCTAAACCATAAGGAGAATTGAACAATGAGAGCTACTAACGCCGTCGCATCCCGTGAACGTCGTCGCCGCCGCCTGAAACTCGCTCGTGGTTTCTACGGCGCACGCAGCAAGCAATTCCGTCTCGCTACCGAGGCCGTTGATCGCGCCCAGCGTCTCGCAACCTGGCACCGCAAACTCCGCAAGCGTGAGTTCCGCCAGCTCTGGATCGCTCGTATCAACGCCGCTGTTCGTGGTTTGGCGAACGAAAAGGTGCCCACCTACTCCCGCTTCATCGAAGGTCTCACCAAGGCTGGTATCACGGTTAACCGCAAGATGCTTTCCGAGATCGCTATCGCTGACGCTGAAGGCTTCAAGGCACTCGTCGCTAAGGCTGCTGAAGCACTCTAAGCGATTGACGCGTTCTACGCATTTTCAAAGAGGTTTCTGTTCGCAGAGACCTCTTTTTTTATTATGTATGACGAATGGTGAATGGTGATTGGGGTTTCTTGAGGTGTTGTAATTGTAAAAAAGTACGTGTGAGGAGGACTTTTTCCATGCTTTCGGTTTTTCGTAGTTTCTCATTTGGGTGGGATGTGTTATAGTATTAATGAACGTGAATGGTTACCGCAGAAAGCAGTTTCGTTTTGAAGGTGCTTTTTGGCCGATAACGAACATGAACGTGATATACTGAGCGCAATTTTTTATTGGAGTAAAAGGCTATGAATCGATTTCTCCTCTTAGCGAGTTTATGTTCTTTCGTTGTTGCGGCTCACGCAGCCTATCTTTCCCCCGAAACAATTAGTTTGACGCCCGATGCAAAGGGTTTGGTGATTGCTGAAAAGCGCGCTTGCCGTGTGACGGTGCGTGGCTTAGATGGCGCAGTGCAGCGTTCGATCACCGCGTCGAAGAAGGGGGCGGGTTTCTTGGGGGTGGCCGCTGAAACGGTGGGGCTCCCTGTGACGGGTGCTTGTGTGGCACCCGATGGCACCATTTTCTATACGACGGAGGATGGCAATGAAGGCCGTCTCTTCCGTGAAGATGGCGAATCGGTGGTGACGGGTAATCGTCCGATGGCGCCGATTGTGTCGCCGGATGGCCGTTGGGTCTATCTCTGTAACCGTTTTGATGCCAATGTTCAGCAGTATGATGCCAAGACGCTCAAGTTGGTGAAGACGGCTAAGTGCCTTCGCGAAACGCATGGTTGCGCCTTGGGTCAGGATGGCAAGCTCCTCTTTGTGATTAACATGTTGCCGGATGATGCGACCGAACCCGTTCAGACGGTGTCGGCAAAGGTGACGGTGATTGATACCGAGACCTTCCAGGTGAAGGCGAACTTGCCCTTGCCGGATGGTTCGACGGGCGTGCGTGGCATTGCCGCTGCGCCGGATGGGTTGCACATCTACGTGACCCATACGCAGGCACGTTATCAGCTCCCCACGACGCAGTTGGAGCGTGGTTGGATGAATACGGCCGCCCTTTCGGTCTTCAATGGCGTGACGGGCGCTTACATCAACACCGTGCTCTTGGATGATATTGACTTGGGTGCCGCCAATCCTTGGGGCGTCACTGTGACACCCGATAACAAGTCGATCGTGGTGACGCACGCCGGTTCGCGTGAGGTGAGCGTGATTGATCGCGCCGCAATGCATCGCCGTTTGGATGCCGCTGCGGCGGGTCGCAAGGTGACTGAAGTGACCTTCTCGGCAGAGGAGGTGCACAATGACCTCTCCTTCTTGACGGGCATCCGTCGCCGTTATCCCTTTAACGCCGATGGCCCGCGTGGCGTGGTGGCCACCGAAGATCGCATCTACGCGGTCTGCCACTTCTCGGATGCGTTGGTGGAAATTCCCTTTAAGGAACGCCGTGTGGTGCGCGCCAAGATTATTCCGCTCAATGGTACCGCGTTGGCGGACTTGAAGGCCAATCCTGAATTGCGCGGCGAGATGCTCTTTAACGATGGCACGAAGTGCTTCCAGAATTGGCAGAGCTGCGCCTCGTGTCACCCGGATGGCCTCGTGGATGGTTTGAATTGGGACTTGCTCAACGATGGCATCGGCAATCCGAAGCAGAGTAAGAGCCTTTATCTCAGCGGTGTGACGCCGCCGACGATGATCACGGGTATCCGCAAGGATATGTACCACTGCAACCGCGCGGGCTTCCGTCATATCCAGTTCTGCGCCGTGAGCGAAGAAGATACGCGTTGCATTGACGCCTATGTCTTGGGGATGAAGGCTCAGGTTTCGCCCTGGACGCGTCCGGAATATGCCGAGGCCGTTGCTCGCGGTAAGGCCATCTTTGATAGCCCTGACAAGGCCGACTGCGCCCGTTGTCACAAGCCTAACCTCTACTTCACCGCTGCGGTGGATCCGAAGGATGGTTCGAAGTCGCCGCTCTACGATTTGGGCTTGGGTACGCGTGACGAGGTGGGCCAGACCTTTGACGTGCCGACCTTGCATGAAGTCTGGCGCACCGCTCCTTACCTGTACGATGGCCGTGCACGCACGATGCGTGATGTGTTGACGACGTGGAATCCCGATGACTATCACGGCGTGACCTCGGACTTGACGGAACAAGAATTGAGCGACCTCGAAATCTACATTTTGTCGCTCTAAGGCGCAAAACGGTTTGCTGACGCTGGAGACGGAATCATGTTTAAGTGGCAAAACGGAACTCTTTGGGAAAATCTTGAAACCCCGACCCGTGGCATTGAATTGACGCGCAATGGGTGGGGTAGCCCTGCGGTGATGTCGCAAATTCCCCAGGACGATGTGCCGGGTATTTGGTTGTTGAACGAGGAAACGGGTGGCTTGCCGCCGATGGTGCAGCGTTTGTTCATCGCGAATGGCCCCGTAAAGTTGTTGATGCAGGGCGGCCGAACCGTTGGCGCAAAGTATGAAGACGCCTATGCCGAATATGTGTTGTTGATGGGCGTGGCTCCTGATGATTACACGGCACCGCGCGAACAGCAGGCGCGCGAGGTCTTTGACAACTTGGACAAGTTGCTCAAGACCGAAGGGTTTGCCTTCCCAGATGTGGTGCGTACGTGGCTCTACTTGGACAAGCTCTTGGAATGGTATGACGTGCTCAACCGTGTGCGTGATGAATTCTTTGAAACGCACAATATCTTCGGTGGCTTTGTGCCGGCGAGCACGGGCATCGGTTGTGCGAACTCGTTGGGCGCGGCCATGATTGCAGGGGCTATCGCAATGCGTCCGAAGGATGAACGCGCCACGAAGGCGATGTTGGATTCGCCGTTGCAGTGTTCGGCCCTCGATTATCGAAGCAGCTTTAGCCGCGCGGCAGAAATTGTCAATCCGGAATGGCGCACGGTCTTTGTGTCGGGTACGGCGAGTATCGAACCCGGCGGCGAAACGGTTCACCATGATGATGCCGACAAGCAGATTGCCCTCACGATGGATGTGGTTAAGGCAATCTTGGAAACGCGCAACATGACCTTCAAGGATTCGGTTCGTGCGATTGCTTACATCAAGCGTCCTGAGGATCGTCCGGCATGGCAGCGTTGGTTGGAGGCAAACAACCTTCCTGCGGATTACGCACAAGAGATTATCGCCGATGTCTGTCGTGATGACCTCCTCTTTGAATTGGAATTGGATGCAATTGCACGCGTCTAAAGCGTGGATCTAACGTGTCATTCAATCGTCTTCTTTTGATTATCCTCCTTTGTATCGGTGGCGTTGGGCAAAGCCTCTTCGCCACCGATGCGCGTCCTAAGACCTTACGCGCCGAACCCCAACAGCGCGATGATTACAACTGGGCCGAACGCCATGAGGCGGTTTTGGCTCGTCACCGTTTGGTCTCGCCAGAGATTGTCTTTATTGGCGATAGCATTACCCATCATTGGGGTGGCGAACCCCTCGGTAAGCGCCGCGTGGCGCCCGAGAGTTGGGATGCGCTCTTTGCCCCCTCTACCGTTTCCAACCTTGGCTTCGGCTATGACTACGCTGATAATGCCTACTATCGCGTGGAGCAGGGGGAACTTGATCAGATCGCGCCGCGCCTCATCCTTATCAACATCGGCACCAACAACTTGGGCCATCGCGGCGATTCGCCTGCGGTTTGTGCGGCACATGTGGTCGCCTTGGTGCAGTTAATCCGAACCCGACAGCCGCAAGCACAACTCTTGGTGTTGGGTATTTATCCGAGACGCGAACCCCATTTGCGTGATGCCATCCTCGAGACCAACGCGCGTCTTGCACAAGCTTTGACGGGTGAGCGCATCACCTTTGTGGATGTGGGTGCGGTGTTGGCTGGGGACGATGGGCTTGCGTTACCGCGTTATTTCCGTGATACGGTTCACCCCAATGCCGCAGGGTATGCACGGTTAGCAACCGAATTGCGGCCATGGGTACTTCAATTGGGAGCCGAGTAAGATGCATTTGAATGTTGCAGCAGCGTTGATTTTGAATGAGGCAGGCGAGGTCCTTTGCGTGAAACGCGGGGCTTCAAAGTTCGCCTCCACCGCCTTTAAGTGGGAATTCCCTGGAGGCAAGATTGAAGCGGATGAGACGCCCGCTCAAACCGTGGTGCGCGAAGTGGCCGAGGAACTCGGCATCGCGATTGAAGCAATTGCTGATGGTCCCGTGGTGGAGCACACCTATCCTGAATTTTCAATCACCTTGCACAGCATCTTATGTGTGCAAGTCGATGCGCAACAACCGACCTTGCGCGAACACACCGATTTAATCTACTGCGCACCCGACCAATTGTGGTCACTTGAATTTGCTGAAGCCGACCGCCCCTTCTTGCGCTTTTTGCGCGAAAAGGCCTTTGGCGGTGCGTTGAAGACGCGCGTCTTTGGTCGCATGCCTCATTTCTTGGATGCTTGTGTGAGTACGAATGACGAACTCTTGCGGTTGGCCGAAGCGGGCGCGCCCGAGGGAACGTTGGTCGTCTCGGAGGTGCAGTCGGGCGGTAAGGGGCGCTTGGGGCGTTCGTGGTTGTCCGAACCCGGCCAGGGGCTGCTCTTCTCCTTCCTTGTGCGTCCAGCCTTGCCGCCTGAAATTGCGGCAACGGTTCCGTTGGTCGCGGGTTTGGCCGTGACGATGGCGTTGCGCGATTTGGGTTATGCCGCAGGATTAAAGTGGCCGAATGATGTATTGATTGACGAACGGAAGGTGTGCGGCATTCTCTGCGAAGCGCAGACCTCGGTTCGCGGTATTGAAGGCATTGTGATTGGTATCGGCATCAATACGGGTGCGGTGCCAGAAGCGGTGGCCTATCGCGCCGTAAGTGTCGAACGCGTGGATCGGTTGGAACTCTTGGCCAAGGTGCTCAAGGTCTTTGAAGCCCTGCACGCCAAGTGGGTGCAACAGGGGTTGAAGGCGTTGCGGGCCGAACTCGATGCGTGCGACTGCAAGGCCGGAAAGCCAATCATGGTGAAGTTGTCTGAAACCCCAACCGAAGGGGTGTCGCGTGGTATTCGCGATGATGGCGCGTTATTATTGGAAACGGCAGAGGGCTCCGTGACGCCGATTGTTTGCGGGGAGATTGTCCAATGGGATTGATGAAGGTCGCGCTCTGTGCATTCGCCGCCGTGGTCGGGTGGGGGATGCTCTCGGCAAAAACGGTGATGTGCGAAGGGCGTCAGGCGGAGATTCCGTTGATGACGCGGCAGTTGCGTGCCGTGCATTTGCGTGATGTCGGGGCGGATCGCCTCTATGGATTGCACTTCCCTGCAACGTTGGAGAATCTCAATCTCTCGGCGAATGGGTTAGTGGTCTTGCCCGAAGGGTTTATTCCACCACATGTGAAACGCCTTTGGCTCGCCGATAATCGGTTGATGGCCTTGCCGAAAGAGGTGCTTACGAATCAGGCCTTAATCTATTTGAATCTTGACCGTAATCACTTCACCGAGTTACCGAACCTCTCGCAGACCTCCTTGCGGTGGTTACGTCTGAATGGGAATCGTTTGAAAACGGTGCCAGTCCTTCCCGATTCGGTGGAACGTCTCTATTTGGCGGGCAACCAATTGCGCGCCTTTCATCAGAAACCGAAGGCCTTGCGTCAGTTGAAGTTGGCGAATAATCCGATTGAGACGATTGATCCGCAGTTGGGTTGTGGGTTGGAGGAATTGGATTTGAGTGGCACGCGCTTGCGTCAACTCCCGGAGTCGTTGGAGGGATGGCAGAGCTTGCGCGTGTTGAATTTGGCGCGTTGTCCCTTGGAGGAGGCGGAGAAGGATCGTATTCAGGCCTTCTTTGATCCGCTGAAAACGTTGGTAATCTTTTAATGAATCGGATGGATGGTATGCAACTTCCCGAACTTCTCGCCCCTGCAGGTTCCTTTGATGCCGCAATCGCTGCCTTTACCTATGGCGCAGATGCGGTGTACTTGGGGCTGTCCCGTTTTTCGGCGCGTGCGGATGCGACCAACTTCTCGGATGAAGAGTTGGCGCAAGTGATTGCCTATGCGCGCAATTTGGAACGTCCCCGCAAGGTTTATGTGACGCTCAATACGTTGATTGAGGCGCATGAAATGGAGGCGTTGTTGCCTTCGTTGGCTCTGTTGGAAGAGTTGGCAGTGGACGGCGTGATTGTGCAAGACTTGGGGTTGGCCGCGCGTATCCATCGTCAATTCCCCAAGATTCCGTTGCATGCCTCCACGCAATTGGCGTGCACCTCGTTGGCCGGCGCGCGTGCTTTGAAGGCAATGGGGTTTGAACGCATCGTGACGGCGCGCGAACTCACTTTGGAAGAGGCCGCAGAGATCGGTCGTCAGGCAGGGGTGGAGATTGAGGTCTTTGTTCATGGCGCGTTGTGTTACAGCATTAGCGGCCTCTGCCTCTTCTCGTCGTTGACCACGGGCCGCAGTGGTAATCGTGGCCGTTGCGCCTACTGCTGCCGTCAGGCCTTTCGCGAACAGGATCCCGCGACGGGCGAAGCGGTGTCGGGTCATCCCTTCTCGATGCGCGACTTGGCGTTGATTGACTGCGGTGAAGCATTGCGAACCCTGCCGTTGGCGAGTTTGAAGATTGAAGGGCGCATGAAGAATCCGCTCTATGTCGCCGCCGTAACCGATTTGTATCGTCATCTCTTGGATGGCCGTTTGACGCCAACCTTGCGTGCAGAAAAGACGGAGAATTTGCGCACCATCTTCTCGCGTCCGTGGACAACGTTGTACGCGACCGACACGAAGACGCCTGTTGAGGCCGTGATTGATCCCTTGTGTGTGGGCCATCGCGGGGCGCCGATTGGTAAGGTCTTGCGTGTGATGCGCGACACGGATGGAATTACGTGGATGACCTTTGATACGGCGCGTGCGATTGAAAAACACGATGGCTTGCAGATTGATCCGCCTGAAGGAGGCCGTCCCATTGGTTTTGCTGTGTTGAAGTTGCGCGAGAATCGAACCCGAAAGGCGGCGATCACCTTGCCGGCGGGAACGCGTGTGGATGTCGCTTTGCCGCCCGATGTGAAGGAAGTGCCGCGTGGCGCGGTCGTCTATTGTTCGGCTTCGCAGGCGGTTCGTCGCGCGTTCCCCGTGGCTAAACCGCGCAGCACGGAACTGCGTTCGCTCAAGCCCGCCGATCTCACATTGACCCTCTCGCCTGAATCGATTACCTTGTCGGGCAATGGCGTTACGGTTTCCACCCCAGCAACGCTCACCCCTGCGAAGGATCCGTCGCGAACCGCAGAGGCGGCGCAGAAGTTGCTCTCGCGTTTGGGTGATGATGGCTTCTTCTTGCGGAAGCTCACCTTGAACGATCAGGGACTCTTCTTGCCCGCAGGGTTGTTGAACGCTACCCGCCGTGCGTGGGCCGAGGAGGCGCGTCAGGCAGGGGAGGGTGATGCAACGGATGCGGTGGTTGAGGCGCCTGTTGCAAC
>JAFYMU010000043.1 GCA_017548245.1 Kiritimatiellia bacterium
ACCGAAACGCTCTCGGGCGAAGCCGAGGTCGCGTTGCAAATGGGCGACGAATCCACCTTTGCCACGATGGCTTACGGCGGTTTGAACTACGCCCCCAAAATGGCCCTAAAGACCAAATTCACCCTCGGTGTCCAATACCTGAGTGGCGATGAAGCGGGCGCACGTGGTGAAGGTGCGTGGAAACCCGTCTTCAACCGTGAAACTGGCGTCGGTGAACTCGTTGCACCCATGTTCAATAAATACGCGTATACCAACTTCCTCTACCCACACCTCAAGCTCAGCCTCTCACTGACCGATGCGCAAACCCTGACCCTGCAAAGCGGCCCTATGTTTGCTCCCGTGCGTGAAGACGATGGAAAGGGCGGCAGTTACGGTTCCTTCCGCGGCGTCTACGCACAAGCCAAATATGCCATCGCCCTCGGCAAATACGTTGACCACGCTTGGGCAAAGGGACTCGGCATGGCCTTTACAGGCGAAGTCCTCACCAAGGGCAACTATTTTAAGGACGACCAAGACGACACCGCCCTCTTCGGTCGCGTCGAAATGACCTACAAATTCTAATCATAAACGAAAGGATAATGGAAATGAAAACAACCCTTATGCTCTTGAGCGCCACCTTGGTGGGCTCCCTCTTACAGGCCGAACGCATCAGTTTGACGGGTGCAGGCGCCTCCTTCCCCGCGCCAGTTTACCAACAGTGGACTTACGCTTACACCGCCGAAGGCGAGGGCGCCGCCGTCACTTACCAGTCGGTGGGGTCGGGTGCAGGCATTAACCAAATTAAAGCCGGCACCATCGACTTCGCGGGTTCGGACGCACCGCTGACTGCGGCCCAATGCGAGGCGAACGGCCTCGTGCAGTTTCCGATGTTGACCGGCGCCGTGGTTCCGATTGTGAACGTGCCGCGCGTGAAAGCAGCGCAACTCAAACTCTCCAACGAAACCTTGGCTTCTATCTTTCTTGGCGAGATAACGAACTGGAATGATCCGCGCATTGCCGCAGAGAATCCCGGCGTCAAATTGCCGAAATCACTGCCGATCACCGTCGTGCACCGTTCGGACAGTTCCGGCACGACCAACATCTTCACCTCCTATCTCGCCTCGGTTTCTGCCGCATGGCAGACGCGAGTGGGCGCGGGGAGCAACGTGAAGTGGCCCGTCGGCATCGGCGGACAGAAGAATCCCGGCGTGTGCAACACCGTGGCGCGCATTCGTGGCGCGATTGGTTACACCGAATACACCTACGCCTTGGAGGCGAAGTTGGCCACGGTGCAATTGGCGGACGCGCAGGGCCAGTATCAGACGGCAGACAAGGCGGCTTGGCCAATCCTCGGAACGACCTATCTCTTGTACCGCAAAGACCTCGCGGCCGAACGCCTCAACGCGTTGAAGGCTTATGTGCGCTGGTGCTTTGAGAAGGGCGAGGCGCAGGCAATTAAGTTGCACTACACGCCGCTTGCCGAGTCGGTGAAGGCGCACGTTGTCTCCGAGGTCTTGAAGTAATGACCGCAGGGTCGAACAGGTTGAGATGAAACGAATCACCTTGTTAGACGCCACCTTCCGCAACATCTGCCTCCTTTGTGCAGGTGTTTGCGGGGTGTTGACCTTGGCCCTGGTCGTACAACTCGCCGGCGCTTCGAGCGAGGCGTGGCGAACCCTAGGCTGGAACTTTTTGATTTCCACCGAATGGGATCCCGTGGCCAATGTGTATGGCGCGTTGCCGGCGATTGTGGGGACCTTGCTCACCACGGGGCTTGCGCTCGTCATTGCGCTTCCGTTGGCCTTTGTGTGCGCGCTTCAAATCGTGGAGGCGCCGCCTGCATTGTCGCGGATGTTAAGCCATGGGATTGATCTCTTGGCGGCGATTCCGTCGGTCATCTACGGCATGTGGGGGTTATTTGTCCTTTGCCCGCTCTTGCAAGAAGCCTTCTGGTTGTTGGAAATCGATACCAATGGGTTCGGCGTGCTCGCGGCTGCGTTGATCTTGTCCCTGATGATTTTGCCCTACATTTGCGCTGTGATGCGAGATGTTTTGAAGATGACCCCCGTCTTATTAAAGGAAGCGGCAATGGGCGCTGGGTGCACAACTTGGGAGTGCGCGCGTGACATCTTGATGCGACATGGCGCAAAAGAGTTGCTCGGCGGCGCCTTTATCGGGTTGGGGCGCGCGTTGGGTGAGACGATGGCCGTGCTCTTTGTGGTGGGCAATGTGATTGCAATTCCGGAACATCTGCTCGAGGGTTGCACCACGATTGCCGCGACGCTCGCGAATAACTTTGCCGAGGCCGATGGGCTGCAACGCAGTGTCTTGTTCGCACTAGGCTTGGTGTTGCTACTCATGACCTTTGGGATTCAAGTGCTAGCGCAGGGCTTTTTGCGAAAGACTGCGCAGAAGAAAGGAGCCTAATATGGCGAATCAGCAATTCGCGTTAAGCACGCTGCCGATGCAATCGCGTCCAGTCTGGTGGCGAAAGGTGCAAAATGGCGTGGTTCAAATCGTGTCACGGTGCGCGTTGGTGCTGGCGATTGGGGCGATGGTTTGGATTTTGGGAACCATCTTTAGCCGCGGTGGAGCGGTGTTATCGTGGGATTTTTTGGTGAATCCGTCCAAACCGTATGGCGTGCCCGACAATGGCATTGGCAATGCGCTTCTGGGGACGCTGATGATTACAGGCACGGCGGCGCTCATCGCGATTCCAATCGCGGTTGCCGCGGGAATTGGCTTGGCAGAGTTTGGCAAGCAGTCGCGTGTGGCGCAGGGGATGCGGTTTTGCATCAACGTGATGATGGGCGTTCCTTCCATCCTCATCGGCCTCT
>JAFYMU010000044.1 GCA_017548245.1 Kiritimatiellia bacterium
CTGCCAGAGGGGATGCTTCGCAGAGGAGGCTGCGCTTTAGCGTGATCTATCGTTCTTTTGCCTATCTGGGGCGCTAGCCTGTTACCTATCGCTCTCTTGTCTATCTTTTCAAAAGTAACCACCTTGAAAACGCGCACCCACAGTCCCCCCGCGCAAGCAACAACCAACAACCAGCAACCAACAACCAGCAACTGCCCGTCAGGGCTTCAAAGGGCGATTTCGTCGAGTTCGCGTTCTTCGCGGCGGGCTTGTTCGAGGCGTTTCACCCATTTGAGGACTTCGGCGACAGGTTCGACGAGTTCGGGTGGGATGTAGTCTTCGACTTTACCGAGGGCATAGAGGCGGCGTGCGAGGGTGACGTCTTCCATGATGGGAATGCCCTCTTCGAGTGCCGTTTCGCGGATAATTTTGGCGATGCGGTCGGCGCCTGCAACGACAATTTTGGGCAGCGGGGCTTCTTCGGAACGGTATCGGATGCCGATGGCGAGGTGGGTCGGGTTGGTTACGACAACGTCGGCTTCGCGGGTGGCTTTGGCGGGTTCGGGGCCATTGAGGATTTCATCGCGGAATTGGCGTTGGGCCTGTTTGACTTCGGAGGAGCCTTCCATTTCCTTGTATTCGCGTTTGACCTCGTCTTTGGTCATCATCATCTGTTTGGTGTAGTCGCGTCCTTGGAAGAGGCGGTCGACAACGGCAATGACGATGTAGCCGAAGGCGGTGTAACAGGCAAGGCGTTTTAACATGAGGGCTACGCAGGGGAAGATGTCATCAATCGTGCCGTAACACATGGTGAGCAGTTCGGGTACGGCGGCCCAAATAATCTTCCAGACGAGGTAGCCAAGGAAGACAATTTTGACGACATTTTTAAGGAATTCAAAGAGGTTGCGTTTGGCAAAGATGCGCTTAAAGCCTTCGACGATATTCAGCTTGTTCATGTCGGGCTTAAGGGGTTCGAAGGTAAAGAGAAAACCGATTTGCGCGGTGTTGGCAAAGATGCCCACGACGGCGGCGCAGAGGCAGAAGCCCAAGATGAGCAAGGCGGTGGAGATAATGTCTTTGGACGAACAGACCTGCCCTTTATTACGTGCATCACGCAACTTCTTTGGGGTCGGCATTTCGGTTTTTTCGCCTGCGGACTCCGCCATTAATTCCCCTCCTGGAGGATTCGCATCGCAGGATGGAGAATCTCGGTCTCCTTGGTGTACATGAGCATGTCAATGACAAATGGCAGATAGATGATCAGCAGGGCAATACCGAGGGCCGATTTGATGGGCATGGAGAGGAAGAAGACGTTGAGTTGGGGCGCGGTACGGTTGACCAAACCGAGGCCCAAGGTGGCCAAGAACATCACAATGATGATGGGGGCCGAAATCACGAGGGTCACGCGCAACATCTCGTCCATGGTAAAGAGGATGTTGGTGGCGGCATCGGCGGTTAGGTCAATCCCCACGGTGAAGACGGGCCAAATCTCAAAGCTCTTATAGAGTGCACCCAAAAGGAGGAGTACAGCACCACTCACGAAGAAGAGAGTTGAGGCAATTTGGGTGAAGAAGACACCAAAGGTGGAGACTTGGGTGCCGCTTAGGGGCGAATAGACTTCACCCATCGTGGCACCACGTTGGTTGTCAATAAAGTTGCCCACATTCTCCACAATCCAGAAGGGAATGGCGGCAAAGAAGCCAATCAAAAAGCCAATAAAGGCCTCTTTTAGGGCGACGAGGGAGAACATCCAGAGATTGGGTTCGCCCGCAGGCATCGTTTCGCGAATCATCGGAATCACGAAGAAGGAGAAGGCCAAGACGGCGGCACGGCGGGCAACGCCAGGAATCATTGAATCCGAGAGGGCGGGACAAATGGCAAAGGCTCCACCAATGCGCGCCATGGCAATCACGGCCGCCAGAATCCATTGATGGAACTCAAGGTAGTGCATTTAACGCCCAAGTAACGGAAATTTATTGAAGATGTCTTGCGTGTACAACAAGATTTCGCCGCCCATCCACGAGCTTGCCGCCATAATGGTCAAGGCAATGGCAATCAACTTGACCGCGAAGCCCAGGGTTTGTTCTTGGACTTGCGTGAGGGCTTGCAAGAGGGAGACAATCAAACCAATGACCGTCGCCACAATAATGGGAATCAACGAGAGGCGCAAGACGAGAATCAAACAGGTCTGAGCGTAATCGAGCAATTGGGCCTGATTCATTAGATGTACCCCCTAATCAAACCTTGAATGAGCAATGTCCAACCATTCACCATGACAAAGAGCAGGAGTTTGAATGGCAACGAAATCGTCACGGGCGAGACCATCATCATACCCATCGCAAGCAAGATGTTGGAGACGATGATGTCAATGGCAATAAAGGGCAAGTAGATCAAGAAGCCGATTTGGAAGGCTTTGGTGAGTTCGGTAACGCAGAAACTCGGGATGAGAATATGAAAACTCTCAGGGTCCACCTTTGCGGTTTCTTCATCGGGTTTGGCCCAGAGGCGTTCGGCGGTGGAGACGAAAAAGGCGCGTTCGCGGTCATTGGTCTGACGAATCAACCATTGACGGAAGGGTTCGGCAGATTTGAGCGCCAAGTCCGTGTTGTACTCAATGGCGGGCACATTCTCTTCTTTGTAACGGTGGTAATTGTCCCAACTCTCACCGACGACCGGCGCCATGATGTAAAAGGTCAGAATCAAGGCCAAGGAGTTGACCACTGTGTTAGGCGGGATGGATTGGATACCCAAGGCATTACGCACCAAACTAATCACGACCACAATTTTCAAGTAACTCGTGGCCACCATCGCCACAAAGCCGACCAACGAGAGGCCGACCAGTAACGCGATTAAGGCAAAGGGGTCTGTTTGAAACATTACAGAACCTCCTCAATCTCAAAGGCCACCTGGTTGCAGAGTTGGGCAAGACGGCCACGGGCAACCACGCGATCGCCAACAAAGAGTTCCAAGGCGGTGGGCACGGGGCACGCGGGTAAACGTTGATCGGCAAAGGCCGCAAAGGGAAGCGCCTCTTCAGTTGGGGCCACCACGCGGCAATGGAGGTCGGCGGGGAATTCGCAACGCCATTCACCGTAGGACGAACCCAAGAGTTCGGGCAACAAGAGATAGTCGCCTTCGGCCAAGCTGCTCAAGGCCGTTTCAGAGAGAGCAAAGGTCGCATAGACGGCGCGTGCAGGGCGCGTCAGGGTTCGCAACGAGGCGTGATTCGTGTCCAAGAAACGCAATTGGCCAAAGGTACGCACCATCGAGGGTTTGACATCCAAGACAAAGGTAGCACGAATGGCTCCATCGGCAGCACCCACCACATCAAAGGCAACGGCACTGGCGCGTTTGGCAGGATCATCCAAACCCAAGACGCTGACTTGGCGGCGCACCACATTCTCGATCAACTGCAACAAGTCGCCGCACTCTTTTTCCACGAGGGCCAAGAGAAGCGCATCGGGCAAACGCTGCTTTTCGTTCCAGAGTTGGTGCAGATCGGGGAAACGTTCGCGATTGGCCAAGCCGAGGAAGTGTTCGTCATCGTCCAACTTAATCGCCAAGCCAATCACATCGCGAGGTTTGGCGGCCGAGCGACACAAAAAGCAACGTTCATCACCCCACTGGCAGGGCATCACCCAAGCCGGATGGGCGAAAATTTCCTCTGGCAATGCGGTTGCAAAACCTGGCCACGTCTTCAAAATCTCATAAGCGCTCATCGTCGTTTCCTCCTCGCTTGACGGTCACGGCCAAACGCCATGACTGTACTTTCTCTGCGAGATACTGCTCAAATTGTGTGCGATTGGCCTCTACAATCGTCTGAACATCCTGCGTTGCGGGATGGACAATCACCGTCAGCGTGCCGCCCGTTGCGACCAATCGAATTTCGGAACCACTCAACACCTCAGGACGCAACCGTACCAACAGTTGGCCCTCGCCACGCACAAAGCCCGAAGAGACCAACAATGCATCGGCAACCGCCTGCGCGGCCAAGACAAAGTGTTGGGCCACCGACTGCGTAGGAAGGGGTTGCGCCACGGACTCAACCGTTTGATGCGGCAAGGTAATCGGCAACATCGTGGGGGCAATCACCTGTAAGGGTTCGGGCAACGTGCTGTCCATCTCGCGTCCACGCAACGATGCCACCGTAACGGCCTGCTGCAATACCACCGGCGCACCGCGTTCGGCCTGCACCGTAATTTCTGGTTGAACGGTCGTGGGCAACGGCGAAGATTGCGCCAGCACTGCCCCCTCCTTCAGGACAGGAGTCGCTGGCAAGGTTTGCGGAAGGACCGCGGGTGCTTGGGGTGAACGCGTTTCTGCCACCATCGGCTGCACCGGCAACACGTGCGGTTGTTGCGGTTGTTCAAGAGCGATCTCCCCCGCCATCCAAGGGCTTGTACCCTGCGTTGGCAACATCACCGAAGCAATTGGCGACTCCACCTGCGGCGCCACCGAGACCTGAGCAGAAAACGTTGGAGTCGGTTTGGCCATCGGTTCAACAGGCAACGCCTCCTGCAAGGGCTCCGCAGGCATCGGACGCGGCGATACACCGACAGTCGTCTGCGATGCCACAGCGGTTTCAGGTGCAATCGGCATTACCTCCTCGCGCAC
>JAFYMU010000045.1 GCA_017548245.1 Kiritimatiellia bacterium
CTTTACATTTTTATACCTTTTTTGGGCAATTATTTGCAATTTTATTTATTTTAAGGCCTGAGATTGTCACATTTGTTATACTTTTGGGCATCTTGTTATGCGTTGGTTCCTTAGCATTTTACTCTTCATACTCCTCTGTCCCTTGCTCTTTTGGGGTGAAGTGTGGTGGTCGGCGCGCTGGGGGTGTGCCGCCGAACCCTTCCCTTTACCTGCCGAACGGCGGCTAGTCTTTGACCAACTCCAATCGTATGGCAACGCCTTCTTTGCGCGTGATGAGGTGCGCCTCACCGCTTATGAATTGCCCAACCTCACCGCGGAACAATTTAACGCGCTTGCGACCGCAGCACAATTAACACCCTGCGCAACCTTTTCATTAGACACGGACTCACCCCTGTTGATGGACAAGGTTATTGGTGCGCTCCAGAAACTAACCGCACACCTTCAAGCCGCTCATCCTGAAGAGGCTCGGACGTGCGCGGTGTGGACGTGGTACACCTTTGGCGAATCCTGCGATTTCCTCTACAATGCGCCGTTACACGCACTTTTGGTGGTGCACTATCACGGCATTACCCCACCCCGACCCGAGGGTTTGTAAGCCTCATCTGAGATGCCGTCGGGATTCGGCAAGCCCCTTTCTCATCGGCGAATGCTGCGTTATCCCGCGCACAGATTAGAGACAATAATAAGAGCAACGCATTTTTTCAATGCGTGAGAAGGGGGAGTTTTGGTATCATAGTTGCGTTTTAATGCAATGAATTTCCATTCTCAACAACAAGGAATGACTATGAAGCAGCTGAATGAAACCATCACCGCTATCGCCCCTTCTGCTACCCTCGCCATTACGAGCAAGGCTGCAGAACTCAAAGCACAGGGCATTAAAGTCTGCGCTTTCGCGGCCGGCGAACCCGATTTCAATACGCCCGACTGCATTAAAAAGGCTTGCGCGGCAGCATTGGATGCTGATAAGACGCGTTATGTCGCGGCGGCTGGCTTGCCTGAGTTGCGCACTGCCCTCTGCGAAAAGTTGCAGAAGGAAAATGGCGTTTCTTACGAACCTTCTCAGGTCTTGGTGGCAAATGGTGGTAAGCATGCCCTTTCGCAGGTCTTCCAGACGCTGATTAACCCTGGCGACGAAGTGATCATCCCTGCTCCGTTCTGGTTGTCTTATCCTGAAATGGTGCGTGTGGCTGGTGGTATCCCTGTCTTTGTGAAGACGTCGGTGGAAGATGGCTTCTTGATGAGCCCCGAACAGCTCGAAGCGGCTATCACGCCGCGCACGGTGGCGGTGGTGATGAACTCGCCGTCCAACCCCACGGGCATGATGTACACGCCTGAACAGCTCCGCGCAATCGGTGAAGTGGCGATCAATCACGATCTTTGGATTGTCTCTGACGAAATCTACGAAAAGATGGTTTATGGTGATGTGAAGCAGGCTTCGATGGCTTCCTTCGGTCCCGAATTCTATGACCACACCATCACGGTGAACGGTTTCTCGAAGACCTTCGCCATGACGGGTTGGCGTTTGGGTTATGCCGCAGGTCCGAAGCCCTTCATGAAGGCGCTCTTTGCGTTGCAGAGCCACATGGCTTCCGCACCGAACACCTTCACGCAGTGGGGCGCTATCGCTGCACTCCAGGAAGCTGGCCCGGATGTGGATACGATGGTGAAGGCCTTCACGGAACGTCGCGAACGCATCTATCAGTTGATCTCGGCAATTCCTGGCATCAAGTGCCCGAAGCCGGATGGCGCTTTCTATGTCTTCCCTGACATCTCTTCGTTTGGCATGACCTCGCTTGAATTTGCGGCTCGCCTCTTGGAAGAGAAGCATGTGGCCGTGGTGCCGGGTATCGCCTTTGGTGACGATGCTTGCGTGCGTTTGAGCTATGCTTGCTCGATGGAAAATATCGAAGAAGGTCTCAGCCGTTTTGCTGACTTCTGCGCTTCGTTGAAGCAGTAATTTCCAACCCCCTAAAAACCGCACTGCGTTGGAGTTCGACAATGTATCGTTATGGATTCTTTCGAATGGCGCGCACGACGCAAGCCGCGTTGAAGTGTGGCGCAGATATTGAACATTTGCGTGAACTCGGTCGCCGTTATTGGCTCGTCTTATCCCGTCCGGTCGGTGCAAAGGTGCCCCAAAATGAGGTGGCATCCCTACTCGACACCGACCAGGATGGCCGCATCCGTATCCCGGAAGTGTTGGCCGCTGTGGATTGGTTGAAGCCGCGCTTGACCTCTTTCGACACACTCTTTGTCAACGCCGACGCATTAGCGGCAACTGAAATCCGTCAGGATACGTCAGAAGGTGAAGTGCTGTACAAGCTCTTCACCTCTTTGACTTCTGAGGGAACCCTTTCAGCCGACGCCTTAACATCCGCCATGGCCACCTTTAAAGCTGGCTTGACCAATGGCGACGGCGTAATTCCTGTCGCAGCGGTTAATAGCAAATTTACCCCTGTTGCAGAGGCGATTCTCGCCATCACGGGTGGCACAACGGCAGGTGATGGCACTCAAGGCATTGCCACTGCCAACGTGGACGCCTTTGTTGCCGCACGTGACGCCTATCTTGCGTGGAAGCAAAGCAAACCCGAACTCGGCGATACGCTCAATGGCGTAGCACCGGCCGATGCCGTTCAGTGCGTCGATGCCTTGGCACCCAAGATGGACGCCTTCTTTGCGGCTTGCGAGTTATTGCGTTACAACCCCGCCGCACAAGCCTCCTTCACCCTCCCCACAACCCCCGAAGCATTGGCTGATGCGCCGATTGCACGTCCGACGCCTGACACCGAAGGGCTTTCGGTTACGCAGGGACTCAATCCAGCGTGGGCGAACGAAGTGACGCGCTTGGGCCAGCTCGTGAACGAAGAGCTTATTACGCCCGCGTTGTGGCAGAAGGCCAAGACGGCAGTGGCGCCCTATCGCGCATGGGCAACCGCAAAACCCGTTGGTGCAGATTGCTTTGCAGGCATGGACGAACGTGTCTTTGAAATGGCAGGTGACGAGGCCGTGTTGCAAACGATTCGTGATGCCATCGCGGCAGATGCGGCAAACGCGCCCTTAGCGGCAGCCTTTGAAGATTTGAAGCGCTTGACGATTCTGCGCGTGGACTTCTTGCGTTTTCTGCGCAACTTCGTCAATATTGAAGAACTCTATCCGCCGGTTGCCAAGCCCCTCTTCCTCACGGGCACACTCTACATGGACGAACGCGCTTGTTCGCTCTGTTTCCCGATTGACAAGGCAGCCGCGGCCCATGCCGCAGCGGCGGCGGCCTCAAAGTGTTGCTTGGTCTACTGCACACTCTCGCGTCCCGCAGAGAAGGCCACGCGCACGATCTTGGCGGTCTTCACCTCGGGTTCGATTAACAACTTAACGGTTGGCAAAAACGGTATCTTCTTTGACCTTGACGGCAAGGATTGGGAAGCGACCATTTGCCATGTTGTGCCCAATGCGATCAGCTTAACCGAAGCCTTCTTCGCCCCGTGGCGTAAGGTCGGCGCGGCTGTTGCAGGCACCGTCCACAAATTTATCGCCGGCAAGAATGATGCGGCTACCGCCGCCATGACCGAACACGCTACCGCAGCAACCTCTGGCACTGCGCCAGCGGCCAACAGTGGCATGATGATGGCATCGGTGGCAACGTTGGGCATCGCGCTCTCCTTTGTGGCTTCGGCTGTGGCAGGGATTGCCGCCGCAGTAACGAATACGCCGATTTGGAAGACGGCCTTGATGGTGGTTGGTATCATCTGCGTGGTCTCTGTGCCGAGCGTGATTTTGACGTGGTTCAAGTTGCGCGCACGTGACCTTGCGCCGATTCTCAATGCCTCCGACTGGGCCATCAACCGCACCATTGGTTTCACCGCACGTTTGGGAGCCTTCTTTACGCAGCGCGCCTCCTACTTGGGCAAGCGTAGGGTTTGCCCACCGATGCAACACCGTCATTGTGTGCGCAACCTCCTGCTTGGACTCTTAGCCGCCACGGCAATCACGGCCGCGCTCTGGTGGTGCTACTGCCCGACCTCGCCACGCAATCAGGTAGAGACTGCTCCTGAAACGGTTGAGCCAACGCCCGCCCTTGAACCCGCCTCGGAGGTTCAGCAATGAGCAACCCGTTGCCCCCCTTCTTGGGTTCGGAACACGCTCCTGTCGCACCGAACGAAGCCCGTTTTCATGTAATTCCGGCACCGATGGAGCTCTCCGTCTCCTATGGCGGAGGTGCTGCCGCAGGACCTGAGGCTATTTTGCGCGCCTCCGATCAGTTGGAAGCCTACGAAGCAGGTGCTTTCCCTTGCGAAGGCGGCATCTATACCGCGCCAGCCGCAGTTCCAACAGCGGAGCGTCAGCACGAACCCGAAGCGTGGTTAGAGGCGATTGAGCAAGCCGTTGGGACCGCTTTAGATTGCGGCGCAAAGCCAGTCTTATTGGGCGGCGAACACACCGTTACCTTGGGTGCCATCCGCGCCTTCCATGCACGCCAACAAGAGATTGGCATTGTTCACTTTGATGCGCACGCCGACCTGCGCGACAGTTATGAGGGTTCGCCCCTCTCGCACGCCTGCGTCTTACGTCGTTGCCACGAGCTTGGATTCCCCTTGGTACAATTCGCAACACGCGCCTATTGTCAGGAAGAGGCCGCCTATCGTAAGGCCAACCCCAAGACACTTTTCGCAATGGATGCAGAACAATTGGCCTTGAAGGGACCGCCCTCGCCGATTCTCCCCAAATCCTTCCCCAAACGGGTCTATGTAACCTTTGATGTGGATGGGTTAGACCCCGCCATCATGCCAAGCACGGGCACGCCTGTACCGGGCGGTTTGTTGTGGTATTCGGCACTCTTTATGTTGCGTGAGATTGCGTCCACCCATGAAATCGTGGGCTGCGATGTCAACGAACTTGCACCGATTCCCAATTTGCATCACGCAGACTTTACCGCCGCCAAGCTCGTCCAACGGTTGATGGGCTTAATGCAACCCTAACGGCACGCTCCTATGCCCTACACCTTCTCCGAACTTCCCTCTGAACATCAGACGCCAGCAACACCTGCTGAGGTATTGCAAGAGGCACTTGCACGTTTTGAGGGCGCCAATCTCTCGTTTATTGATGGCGTGTGGGTGAATGAATCGGTTAAAGGGCGCGACCTCAAGTATTACGTCTTCGATTGGGACGACAATATTCTTTGTATGCCCACGCGCATCCATATGGAACGCCTCACGAAGAAGGGCGAATGGGTGCCACATACGTGTTCAACAGCGACCTTTAGCATTATTCGCAAAGATACGGAACATTACCGTTTTCCGCAGAATCAACGCGACCTTGCCTTTGTTGAATTTCAAGATGAACGCACGCCTTTGGGTGGAGGCAACTTTGTCAAAGATTTGGATGTCGCATTAGATGACATCTGCACGGGCAAGAAGCAACCGCCCCCTAGCTTTGCCACCTTCCGTAAGACGTTGGTCGAAGGCCGCCTCTTTGCCATTGTGACAGCACGCGGTCACGAAGAAGAAACCCTGCGCGCGGGCGTGCAACGGTTTATTGACCGCGTTCTGACGCCAGTGGAACGCGAGATTATGTTGATTAACTTGCGCGGTTACGACCATTGCTTTGACCACGTGCAGACCTTCCCCTCGCAAACGCAGGTGCTTCAGCACTATCTTTCATTGTGTCACTATCACGCGATTACCTCGCCGACCTTTGGTGCGCGTATTGCAGAAGAAGTGCCTGGACCGCAGTCGAGTGAAAAACTGAAACGTTTTGCAATTCAAGACTTCATCAATCACTTGGTTGAAATCTTGGACCGAACCGGGATGGCGGCCTTACGTTTGCCGATTTCGATTGGTTTTTCTGACGATGACCGCCATAACGTTGAGGCCGTGCGTGATTACATTGAAACGGTTCTAGTGCGGCGCTTCCCCTCGGTTAAATTCTGCGTGTATGACACCTCCGATGGCACAGGCGTCAATAAGATGATGATTTCGGGGCAA
>JAFYMU010000046.1 GCA_017548245.1 Kiritimatiellia bacterium
ACTTTTCAGCAGACCTTTTTGTGAATAGAGCCAATTAAGGCGAAAATCGCTTTGAGTGTGGAACGCTTTGGAAATTTTAAATTATACGACATCGATTGAGTTGAGGTTGAGATTGGGGTGGCGTTGGGAGGAAGAGGGGTGTGAGGGTGGTTGGTGTTTGTGAGAAGAGGGTCGTTTTAGAGTGCGTGGTTGAGTGGTATGGTGGCGAAGATTGTTGAGGCGTGCGGAGTGAATGGGTTGTGTTTTTTCGGGAGGCCGTTGGATGGTTTTTGGGGATGGTAATTGAATGGTGGTGAAGCAGCTTTGGATTTTGTAAAGCGCGTACTGGGGTTTCTTTACGTGTGAGGTTGAGTTTTTTGGGAGGGGAATTGGTGTTTTGGGTAAGATAATTGTTAAAAAGAGGAAAAGTGCGGTTATGGGGTCTTTGTTTAGATTATAATAGTGCGGTTATGGCTAAGGATCCTGATGGTTTGACACCGATGATGCGGCAGTATCGCCGAACGAAAGATGAATTGGATGAAAATACAATTCTCTTTTTCCGCATGGGTGACTTTTACGAAATGTTTTTTGAAGATGCGCATCGTGCAGCGCCGATTTTGGGTGTTGCAATCACGAAACGCGCAGGTGTGCCGATGTGTGGTGTGCCCTATCATGCGTTAGATGGGTACTTAGCCAAGGTGATTCGTGCGGGATTAAAGGCAGCGGTTTGCGAACAAGCAGAGGATCCTAAGCAAGCGAAGGGGTTAGTGCGTCGCGAGATTACGCGTATTGTCTCGCCTGGTACGGTTACTGAAGATGCGATTTTGGATGCGAATACGGCGAATTATTTAGCGGCCGTTTTCGCAGGTAAAAAGGGTGATTGTTTTGGTGTGGCGGCGTTGGAATTATCAACTGGCGTCATTTTGGTGGAAGATGCCGTGGGCGTGGCGGCACTTGTTGAGACGTTGCGCCGTATTGCTCCTAGCGAAACCCTTCTCTCGGACGAACAAATCGCAGATCTCCAACCCCTTTTGGCGCATGAAATTACCGGTGCAGTGACCGAGACAGATGCGTGGCGTTTTATGCCTGACCAAGCCTCTGAGATGTTGACGCGTCAATTCAAAGTGCACTCCTTGGAAGGTTACTACGGTTCTGGCACGATGCCGTTGTGGGTTCAGTCGGCAGGTGCCCTCTTGCATTACGTCAAACAAGAATTGCGCCGCGACATCGCCCATGTGCGTTCGATTGACGTTCGCAGTTCCAACGCTTTCCTGACGCTCGACGAATGCACGTGCCGCAATCTTGACCTCTTGCCCGTGCCCGGCGGCCGCCCCGAACAAGAGACGCTTCTTGGTGTCCTCGATGGCACCTGCACCCCGATGGGCAAACGCCTTTTGCGCGCCTGGATCCGTTCTCCCCTCCGCGAGGTTGCTACGATTACGGCACGCCAAGACGTGGTGGCCGAACTCATTCAGCAGCGCCGTCTCCTCTCTGACGTTCGCGCCGCCCTCTGCGAAACCCGCGACTTCGAACGCGTCATGACGCGCCTCTCTGGCGGTTCGGGCAATGCTCGTGACTTGCGCATGCTGGCAGATTCGCTCTTGCAGATTCCGATGCTGCGCGATCTTCTCGTCTCGGCCCAAAGCCCTTTACTCTCCGAACTGCGCGATGCCCTTGTCGATTTGCCCGAATTGACCCACGAACTCACCAAGGCGTTGGTCGAAGATCCGCCCTTAACGGTTCGTGAAGGCCATCTGATTCGTAGCGGTTACGATGCCGACCTGGATAAACTCCGCACTGCCGCCACCGATGGTCACGCTTGGATTGCGCGTTACCAGGCCGAACAACAAGAGGCCACTGGCATCCGCACCCTCCGCGTTCGCCACAACAATGTTTTCGGCTTCTACATTGAAGTCAGCAAGGGCCAACTCAATCTCGTCCCCGAACACTACGAACGCCGTCAGACCGTCGTCAATGCCGAACGCTTCATCACGCCCGAACTCAAAGAGTACGAGACCCTCATCTTCGGCGCCCAGGATAAAGCCAACGCCCTCGAATACGAAATTTTCCAACAGTTACGCGCCAAGGCCTGCGCTGCTCTCAGCGACATCCAAAAGCTCGCGGGCGCCGTTGCCAAGCTCGACGTGTTGCAAGGCTTCGCTGATCGCGCCTTAGCCGCCGACTACCAACGCCCCCTTGTCAACGATTCCTTGGAGTTGACCATCCGAGAAGGCCGTCATCCCATTGTGGAACAGCAAGCCGATGCCGAACGTTTTGTGCCCAATGACACTGACATGAACGGCACCAATCGCCAGTTCATCTTAATCACGGGCCCCAACATGGCTGGTAAGTCCACGTATATCCGCCAAGTTGCCGTTCTTGCCATTATGGCCCATATCGGCAGTTATGTGCCCGCGGAATCCATGACCATCGGCGTGATTGACCGCGTCTTCACCCGCGTTGGAGCAGGGGATGACCTTGCGCGTGGCCGTTCCACCTTCATGGTCGAAATGCAAGAAGCCGCCAACATCCTCAACAACGCTACCCCGCGTTCGCTCATCGTCCTTGACGAAATCGGTCGCGGCACCTCCACCTTCGATGGCATCTCCATCGCTTGGAGCGTTGTGGAACACTTGCACAACACCCCCTCTTGCAAGGCGCGCACCCTCTTTGCCACCCACTACCACGAATTGACCGACCTCTCCTCGGCCCTAACTGGCGTGAAAAACTACACCGTTCAGGTTCGCGAACAAGGTGACTCGGTCGTCTTCTTGCGCCGCATCGTTCCCGGTGCCGCTGACAAGAGTTATGGTATCCACGTGGCTCGCTTGGCCGGTATGCCTGCTTCGGTGATTGATCGCGCCCAAACCATTCTCGCGAGTCTCGAAGGCCAAAAGGCCGTTCAGCCCGAACTCCCTCGTCGCCGCCGCGTTCTTCCTGGCGATGAAGAGATGCAGTTGTCGTTGTTTTAACCTTAGCCCCCTCGGCCCCTCCCTTCACCGAGCCCCGAATCGTTTGTCAGAGGAATTGCCCCATGGATCCAGTTGAAAATCTATTCAGTGCAATTCACCAATCGGCCCACGCAGTGCAATACCCCTTCTTGCGCTTAGTGTTGCTCGTGTCCCTGCTCGTGCTTATCGCAGGTGGTGGCTATCTCCTTGCTCGTGCCATCTACGCGCCCTTCCGTTCCCGCGCCAAACGCCTCGCAGCGATCCACCCTGTCGTTGGCATCATCCTCGGTTCGCCCCTCATCTCGCGCCTCCTCCAAGTGGTGCCGATGATCATCGTGGGCTTTGTGATCCCCGACCTCTTCTGCAAAAACCGTACCGCCCTCGTGCTGACCACCCTCAACCAGGCCTGGTTTAGCTTCATCTGCGCTCACTCCTTCGCCGCGCTCATGACCGTGCTCTACCAAATCGGCAACTGGAAACGCGGCGTTTCGGCCTCGCCCCAAAAGGGCATCTTCCAAGTTTTGGCCCTCCTCGGTTACCTCTTTGCCACGGTGGGCATCATCGCCATCCTCTCTGGCCGCGATCCGACGTACATCCTCTCTGGCCTCACCGCCCTCTCGGCCGTCCTGATGCTCATCTTCAAGGACTCTATCCTCGGCCTCACCGCAGGTGTCACCCTCGCTGGCAACGGTATGGTGAAGATTGGCGACTGGATCGTGGTCCCCGGCGCCAATGCCGATGGTGACGTCATCGACATCGCCCTTACCACGGTGCGTGTCCAAAACTTTGACAAGACCATCACCACGATTCCCGCCTACGACCTCATCGCCAAACCCTTTACCAACTGGCGCGGCATGGTTGAATCCGGTGGCCGCCGCATCAAACGCGCCATCCACATCGACCTCGATTCCGTGCACTTCGCCACCGAAGCCCAACTCAACCGTTGGCAGAAGATTGACCTCCTCAAGGACTACCTCGCCACCAAGTTGCGTGAAATCGAAATCACCAACGCTGGCCGTCCCACCGCGAAAGACTCCATCGCCAATACCCGTTGCCTTACCAACTTAGGCACCTTCCGAGCGTACTGCGCCGCCTATCTCGCCCAACACCCCGGCATCCATAACGGCCTCACCCAA
>JAFYMU010000004.1 GCA_017548245.1 Kiritimatiellia bacterium
TAGTCCACAAAGACGCCAGGGGCAATAGCTTCAAGGCGGCCCCATTGGGGTTTTGCGGCGGTGATGGCGCAGAGGATGGCGTCGATCGTTACGCCAAGGGCGCGCGCGGCAGTGGCGGCGCAGAGGAGGTTGGCGAGGTTGTAACGGCCGCAGAGGGCGGTTTTGAAGGAGATGGTGCGCGCGCCAAAGGTGAAGGTGGCTTCGGTGCCATGGGCGGTGAAAGAGGCGGGGATAGCGTTCGGCGAGTAGGGGAAGAGACGCGTGTGGCCGGCGGTGGAGAGTTCGTCAAAGAGACGTTTGCCGTAGGGATCGTCCACGTTGATGACGGCAGGGACGTCGGGATGGTCGCGGAAGAGTTGGGCCTTCGCTTGGTAGTAGGACTCCATGTCGCCGTGATAGTCCAAGTGATCCTGCGTGAGATTGGTAAAGGCAAGCACGGCATAACGGCACGCTGCGATACGTTTTTGGTCAATCGCGTGGCTCGACACCTCCATCACAGCGGCGCGACAACGGTTCTTTCGCATTGTGTCCAAGGTCGCTTGGAGGGTTCGGGCGTCTGGGGTGGTGCACGCGGCGGGTTCGGAGTGCCCCGGCCATTCAATGGCAACCGTTGTAATCAGGCCCGGCAACAAACCGCCTTGCGCCAACATATCGCGGAGCAAGAGGGTGGTTGTGGTCTTGCCATTGGTGCCTGTAATCCCACAGAGTAAGAGATCATGCGAGGGATGACCAAAGAAATTAGCGCACGCTTCGGCATAGGCTCGGCGCGGATCGGCAACGCGGATGTCGCAATCTTCGGTTGCGCCCATGACGGCTGCCGCACCCTTTTCGCGTGCTTGACGGATGAATTGCGCGCCATCAACGTTCACCCCAGGGATGGCCACAAAGAGGGCTCCCGGTGTGACCTTGCGAGAATCTGAAACCACATCGCAATAGTTCATGATTGGTTGCTCGTTGTAGGTGATTGGTTAGGCGTTGCTCGTGGCCAAAGGTGGAGAGAAGAAGCGCGGCAAAATCCATTGTGATAGATTTGCCGCGCGACGTATGAAGCCTTTCGGCGGATCTTACAATTGGGCCAGGTAATCGTTGATTGCCTTGGCTGCGCGGCGACCTTCGCCCATGGCGAGAATCACCGTCGCGGCTCCCAAAACGATATCGCCGCCTGCGTAGACGCCGGTGAGGCTAGTGGCCTGTTGGTCATTGACCACAATGTTGCCACGACGATTGATTTCAAGGCCTTCGGTCGTCTGCGGAATCAAGGGGTTCGAGGCGTTACCGATCGCGATAATGACCGCATCCACAGGCAAGGTGAATTCGCTGCCTGCCACTGGCACGGGACTTCTGCGACCGGACGCATCGGGTTCGCCGAGTTCGTAACGCAGGCATTCAATGCCATTGACGATTCCATTCTCATCGCCCAAGATGCGTTCGATATTGCACAAGAAACGGAAATCGACACCTTCCTCCTCGGCGTGTTCGACCTCTTCTGCACGTGCCGGCATCTCTTCGCGACCGCGACGATAGATGAGGTAAACCTCTTCAGCACCCAAACGGAAGGCCATGCGCGCGGCATCCATCGCCACATTGCCACCGCCCAACACGGCCACGCGCTTTGCGGGGTAGTACGGCGTTGCGGCGGCGGCACGGTCATAGGCCTTCATCAGGTTCGCACGGGTGAGATATTCATTGGCCGAGAAGACGCCAACGAGTTCTTCACCGGGGATGCCCATAAAGCGCGGCAACCCTGCACCCGAACCCACATAAACGGCATCGTAGCCATCCTTTTCCATCAAATCCTTGAGCTTGCGCGTGCGCCCCACGACGAAGTTCGGCACCACCTGCACGCCCATCTGCTTGAGTCCTTCGACTTCCTTGTCGACAATCGCCTTGGGTAAACGGAATTCAGGGATACCATAGACCAACACACCACCGGGCTTCTGGAAGGCTTCGAAGAGCGTCACATCGTGACCCTCACGGCGCACATCGGCCGCCACCGTGATTCCCGACGGACCCGAACCCACCACGGCGACCTTCTTGCCTGTGGACGGCTTCACCGTGTTATCAATCGGCGCCTCCGCTTCATGCGCACGCTGCCAGTCGGCAACAAAACGTTCCAAACGGCCAATCGCGACACTCTGGTTGACATCCTTGTGAATCACGCCCACCGTACAAGCCTTCTGGCACTGATTCTCCTGCGGGCAAACGCGACCGCAGATAGCAGGCAAGATGCTGCTCTGACGAATCACCGCCAAGGCTTCGGCGTAGTTGCCCTTGGCAATCTCTTGGATGAAGTTGGGGATGTTAATCGAGACCGGGCAACCCTTCATGCACGGGGCATTTTTGCACTGCAAACAACGGTTCGCTTCCACGCGAGCTTGGGTTTCGCTGTAACCGATGGCCACTTCCTGCATGTTGTACTTGCGCACCTCTGGTGGTTGCACAGGCATCGGCTGTTGGGCGATGGCGGTGCGATCCTTAGGCGAGAGGGTGCGATCTTTGAGCGCGGCCCACGTTTCCTGTGCGGCGGCTTCAAGGGCTTCTTGGGTGATAAAGGACATAATCAGCTCCTAACTTCAACGCTGCGCTTCGTTTTGCTTAGCTTCAGCCATCTTGAACAGATTGCAGGAATCTTCACGTTCGCGGGCGGTGAAGGCGCGATTACGTTTGATGAGATTGTCAAAGTCCACCTGATGGGCGTCAAACTCCGGACCGTCCACGCAGACAAACTTAATCTTGCCGCCGACCATCACACGGCAACCGCCACACATGCCCGTGCCATCAATCATGATGGAGTTGAGCGAGGCGGTGGTCGGCACAGCATAAGGCAGCGTGGTGAGGGCGCAGAACTTCATCATGATGGGCGGCCCAATCGTGACGCATTCCGCGATGGCTTCACGTTCGCAGACCTCCTTGAGGGGTTCGGTCACGAGGGCCTTGCGGCCGTACGAACCGTCATCCGTGCAGATGATGAGTTCGTCTGCAATGGCGGCCATCTCCTTTTCGAGGATGAGCAAATCCTTGGTGCGGGCACCCATAATCACGATAACCTTGTTGCCTGCCTGCTTCATCGCTTGGGCGATCGGGTGCATCGGTGCCACACCAATGCCGCCACCCACGCACACCACGGTGCCCTTCTTTTCAATGTGGGTCGGCTGCCCCAAGGGGCCCAAGAAGACCGGCAACGCGTCGCCTTCGTTCATCATTGCCAACTTCTTCGTCGAGGCACCAACCGCCTGGAAGATGATGCGCACGGCACCCTTTTCGGGGTCGGCATCGGCAATGGTGAGGGGGATGCGTTCGCCAAACTGTTCGTCAATCTGAAGGATGATGAATTGACCTGCGCGACGCTCTTCGGCAATCAATGGCGCATGGATCCACATCGAGTAGACATCCGCAGATAACTGTTCTTTCTGAAGTATCGGAAACATTTCGCTCTCCAATGAGAAGGTGTTACATCACTGTAAAGTATACCACAATTATTACCAGAATCCATAGGCATCCAAGAGTAGAACATGGAGCCCGAGGAGGAAATTCGTTACCACGTGTGCGACAATAGAGGCCCGCAGACTCCCCGTTCGCACCGCCAAGGCGCCATAAGCCATCCCAGCCAACGCCCCGCCGACATAACGGTCGTGTTCAAAGGCAAAGACGGCTACCGTCACCCAAAAGGCATACCGCGAGACCTCGCCAAAGGGCAACGTCTGCCACGTCTTTTGGGTGAGCCACCGCATCAAGAAACCGCGGAAGAAGTACTCTTCAATCGGCGCAATCACAAAGGCTGAGCCAATCAACTTAATCACTGCGAGCACGGGATGGCGGCTGTAGGCATAACACCATGAGGCGCTGTAATCGGGTAAGGTGCCGGGCATCATCACGAGCCACCGTTGGTACCATTCCTTTACCGCGGGATAGGGCAACGCTTCGGGGAGCGCCCAGAGCACATAGATGGCAATGCCCACCCAAATGCCCAAGCCAATCGCCCCCTTCGCAGGCGCGTTCGGCACATAACGCCAGGGCTTGAGGGCCACCATCAGGATCGCGCAGAGAACGGTCTTGGCGGCGTAAACAATTGCGGGGAAATCAAAGTCGTGAGGGAAGAAGAGGAGTACGAGTCCTGCAATCCACAGGAAGAAGGGCCACGTCAATGCGCGGGTGGGCGCAGCGTCTTTGGCAAAGAGGGTGGCGAGGGTCTGCTTCATCGTTCGCTTTCGTGTGGCCTTAGTTGCCTTTGAGGTGGAGGAGGGTCATCAAGAGAATGCGGCAGTCCATCCAGAACGAACGCTTCGCCACGTATTCCAAATCGTATTGCACCTTCTCGGCGCGCGTAATCGCATTGCGACCATGCACCTGTGCCCATCCCGTAATGCCCGGACGGACATCGTGACGGTGCATCTCTTCTTCCGTGTAGTCGTCCAAGTATTCCATGAGGAGTGGACGCGGCCCGACCAATGCCATCTTGCCCGAAAGCACCTGGAGGAGCTCGGGCAGTTCGTCCAACGATGCCTTGCGCAAGAAGGCACCCAATCGCGTGGTGCGCACGTCATCGCTCTCGGCTCCCGGTCGCATCGTGCGGAATTTGAGGATCGTGAAGGGTTGGGCATGGAGTCCTGGGCGCACTTGACGGAAGAAGACGGGGCGCCCATCAATACATGCCACAAGCACAATCAACAACGCGAGCAACGGCAACCAGAGAGGTGCCGCCAGCAGGACGATTAGCAGTTCGAGCGAACGGGGCATAGGCGTTACAACGTCAGATTAGCATCGGAGGGCAACATCCATCCGCCACGCGGCGAGAGCGCCACGCCACCCATTGCAGGGCCATCGGGCGAACACGACCGCTTGAATTGTTGCGTAATCACGCGACGGCAGAAGATGTCGAGGGTACGATTTCGTTCGCCCGCGTCAAGTTCGGGGAAGAGGAGCGTGGCCAATTCCTGCAACTGGGTTCGGTCGCATCCGTAACGGAGCAGGTACCACAAGAAGCAGTCATGGAGTTCGTATCGCCCAACGATTGACTCGGTGTGTTGCACGCCCGGCACGAGTTCGGGTGAGACGGGCGTATCGCAGATGTCTTGTAAGACGGTGAGGAGGCGTTCGCTAGCATCGCCATCGGCCGCTTCCAAGATTTTGACTGCGGTTAAGAGGCAGTGCGAAATGAGCGTTTTGGGAACAGAACAGTTCACCGAGTACATGCTCATGTGGTCGCCATTGTAGGTGCTCCACCCGAGGGCAATCTCCGAGAGGTCGCCCGTACCCACGAGTAAGCCGCCCTCCTTGTTCGCGATGTCCATCAAGAGGTAGGTGCGCGCACGGGCCTGGGCGTTTTCGTAAGTCACCGAATGGTCGGCTGGGTCGTGGCCGATGTCCTTAAAATGCTGCTCTACGGTTGGCACAATCGAAATCTCGCGCAGTTCGGCGCCCAAGGTGGTAGCCAATGCACAAGCGTTGTTGTAGGTGCGGTCGGAGGTGCCAAAGCCGGGCATCGTCACGGCGAGCACGGTGTCATCGGGGAGGTTAAATTGACGGCAGAGTTGCGTGCAGACAACCAATGCCAAGGTGGAGTCCAACCCACCCGAGAGGCCGAGCACCAACCGTTTGGCGCGGATTTGACGGAAACGTCGCCACAGGGCCTGCACCTGCATCTGCAAGATGGCGGTACAACGCGTGGTGCGTTCGGTCGCGTCTTCAGGGATAAAGGGATTTTTGCGCAAGCCGGCCAAGGTGCCATCGGAAGGGGAGAGGTCGATGTCTAACGGGATGCGCTCTTCGGTTGGGGCAGGGGATGTCGTGGCGATGCGCTGACGGTGCGCGCGGACCCACGCAGGGGAGAAGTCCATGAGCGAGAGACCGGGTTCCCACTGGGCTTCAGTTAAGAGGCGACCCTCCCACGCGCAGAGGCGGTGACCGCCGTAGATGCCATCGGTGGAAGATTCACCTTCGCCCGCGTTGGCATAGACCCACGCATTGCCGGCGGTTGCCGAGAGGTGGCGAAGGGCTGTGCGGCGACGTTCGTCCTTGCCGCAACCCTCGGGTTCGGCATCGAGGCATAAGACGAGGTCAGCATCAGGAGCAGGGGTGTTGAGGCCAAAGGTGATGGCAACGGTCATGTCCTCAAATTCGAAGGAGGAGGGCATATTCGTGAGCGGTTGGGTGGAGAAGCAACGCATCCGCGTGTCACCAAGGCGGAAGCGGGTCTTGGGGACAAAACCCATAACGAAGTTGCGCGCAATGAGCACCGCGCCATTGTAGCAGACACCATTGAAGACGCGCGGCGCACCGCAGACGAGCAGAACCCCTTCGGGCAAACGGTTACGGAGGGTGCTAATTGCCGCATCGGTCTGGTCGAGCAAGGATTGGGTCAAAAAGAGATCGCCACACGTGGCACCCGTAAGGGCGAGTTCGGGCGTGACCAGAATCGAAGCACCCTTTGCCGCGGCCTCTTGGGCCAACGCAAGAATCGCCTTCGCATTGGTTGCAGGATTGGCTAAACAAACCTCAGGCGTCAACGCCGCCACACGATAAAATCCAGTCATACGCTCCTCGCTCCACAATTGGACAAACAAGAATACATTAATTATAACACACGCGAGCAACCCGTGCCGCACACGCATACTTTTGTAGGCTAATGTGGGCACATGCGAATGGGGGCATACGCCGCCCCATGGGAGTGACCCTTGCCCCCACGAAAGCGCAGGGCGTCATCCAAGGGTGCTGTTGCGCCTTGCTGAGTAGGTGAACAAACGACGGGGTTGCACCCCGAACCCCGCTTGCACGTTTCTGTGTGCCAGCGCGTCCCTTGCTCTCTTCTCGTGCAGAGCAAGGTGCAGTCGAGTATCTTCAGGCCGCCCTCGCCTCACCTCAAGCCTCTGCTACGCCCCGCGTCATCCCCAGCGATTCACGCTCTTCCTCTTGGCCCTGAAAGGGCGACAGATTACAGACGGGGGCAAGCAACGCGCAGCCCCCGGTCACGGGTCCCACAA
>JAFYMU010000047.1 GCA_017548245.1 Kiritimatiellia bacterium
GGCGAAGGCTGTTTTTTGAGATAAGGTGTTGGTATCAAAGGATTTATTTGAAATTGAGGAAGGTGAGCAAAACGGGCTAAAAGCCGCTCAAATTGCCCCAAAACACGGAAAGAAAGAAAAATTTTCAATTGGGGATTTTTGTTGTGAAAAAGTTAAAAACGTGACCAAACTGCGTAAGGATAAAGGGGTGTTGGAGGTGGGTGTGGCCGTGGAGGATTCGCCACGCTCACGCCCAGCTATGCGCCGCGGGCGCATAGTTTTCACCGCTTCCGTGGGGTGTTGGGCGTGAGCCCCACATGAAGTTTTCACCTCTTAGGCCTTGGTTTGTTCAAGGCGGTGGGCGGCGGCTTGTTCGAGGAGGGTGCGGACGTGTTGGGTGGCGGTTTCGGCCTCGGTACGGGAGGAGGCGATATCGGCGAACTTGATTGCGTCGGCAGAGGTGAGGAATTGGGCGAGGGCGGCACGTTCGGCGGCGCTGATGCGGGAGTCGTCGGCGATGGAATTGAGAAATTCTTGCGAGGTTTGACGGGTGGCGCGGAGGCCGTAAGCGCGTTCGAAGTAGCAACGGACCACGTTGGAGAGGCCGTAGAAGAAACGTTTGAACTGGCCTTGTTCGAGCAGGCCTTGTTCGAGCAAGCGGGCAAGGTCGAGTTTGGCACGTTCTTCAGGCGAGAGGGAACGTTCGTGTCGGATGCGGCGGATGTGTTTGATGCAGGGGCGAATCAGGGCGCAACAGCCAATGCCGAGCAGGGTGAAGAGCACCCACCAACGGATGGTGCGCCAACCAGGGGCGACCCATTCGGGTTCCAACGCTGTCTCGGGTTCGCCACTGGCGGCAGGCAAGGCGGGCGGGGCGGGGAAGGTGATGGGTTGGGTGAGGCAACTGCGTGTGATGCCAGTGCGTTTATTTTTGATTTGTAAGACGAAGGGGCGCAACTGCCAAGGGCCGACACCATTGGGCGTGAGTTGAAAACGCCATTGCGCCTTGGCTTTACCATTGGCTTCAACACGCCCTGCGGCAAAGTTTTCCACGAAGGCAAAACCGCGAAAGCGGGCTTGGAGTTCGGGCAGGATGGCCTCTTCATGTGCCTTGGTGGTAATTTCAAGGGTGCCCACGGTGGGACGGTCATAGGCGAGCGTCTCGGCGTCCGAACGGAAGATGACCGTGAGGTCGGGTTCCTCCAACACGGTGAGTTGGAAGGCGCACAGGGGAAGGGTGGCGCAGAGGAGGCCGGCGAAGAGAGCGTGTTTGAGGGAGGGCATGCCGAGGGATCCTGTTTGGGGGAGAGACACAAACGCAGGCAGAACCGCTTCCGCCTGCGTTGTGATGGTCACGGATGGGGTGGAGGCTTAGTCAATGCCAAGCGCACGCTTGGTCTTGGCTTCAAGCTTTTCCAACTTGGCCGTGATCTTGGTCTTATCTTCGACGTTGTCAATGAAGACGCCGCCGTCGAGGTGTTCCAATTCGTGTTGAACGGCGCGTGCGAGCAACCCATAAACGGTGTAGGTCTGGCGCATGCCGTTGATATCCGAGAAGGTAAAGCAAACCTTGTCGGCACGGGTGACGGGAGCGTGAATGGAGGGGAAGGAGAGGCAACCTTCTTCATCGGTCTGTTCGCCTTCCTTCGAGAGGATTTCGGGGTTGAACATCACCAACGGCATGGGCACGACGGCGTTCACCTCGACATACTCTTCCTTCTCAGCATCTTCCGGAACGTCAATGACGCAGAGGCGTTCGCTACGACCGATCTGCGGGGCAGCGAGGCCAACGCCATTGGCCGAGTACATGGTTTCAATCATGTCAATGGCCAAGTGGCGGAGTTCTTCGGTGATGACATCCACGCGCACACAGGGCTTCCGCAGGACGGGATTGCCCCAGTGGCACATTTGCAAGGGTCCAATTTTCTTTGCCATGGCTTACTTCACCGGGATGAGGCGATCGGTGCCCATGTAGGGACGGATGGCTTCGGGCAAGAGCACCGAACCGTCAGCCTGCTGGCACTGTTCGAGAATAGCGATCATCAAACGCGGCAAGGCGACGCCCGAACCGTTGAGGGTGTGGACGAAGGCGGGCTTGCCATCGGCGCCGCGGTAACGGATGTTGGCGCGACGAGCCTGGAAGCTTTCGAAGTTGGAGCAGCTGGAGACTTCCAACCATGCCTTCTGGCCAGGTGCCCAGAGTTCGATATCATAGCACTTGGCGGCGGAGAAGGAGATGTCGCCGGAGCAGAGTTCCAAGACGCGGTAGTTGAGGCCGAGGCCGGTCAACACGTCTTCAGCGTCCTTCACGAGGCTTTCCAATTCGTCATAGGAGGTGGAGGGTTCGACGAACTTCACCATTTCCACCTTGTCAAACTGGTGCACGCGCAAGATGCCACGGGTGTCCTTACCGGCCGAACCCGCTTCGCGGCGGAAGCACGGCGTGTAGGCGGTCATCTTCACGGGGAGTTGGGCGGCGTCCAAGATGTCGTCGCGATAGTAGTTGGTGACGGGCACTTCGGCGGTGGGGATCAACCAGAAGTCGTCGACTTCGCAGTGGTACATGTCGTCCTGCATCTTGGGCAACTGGCCGGTACCAATCATGGAGGCGGTGTTTACCACGAACGGGGGCAACATTTCGGTGTAGCCCTGCTGTTGGGTGTGCAAGTCGAGCATGTACTGGATCAACGCACGCTGCAACTTGGCACCCTGGCCGAGGAGGATGGGGAAGCCGGTGCCCGTGAGCTTCACGCCACGCGGGAAGTCAAAGATGCCGAGCTTTTCGCCGAGGGTAATGTGGTCAAGGGGTTCAAAATCAAAGACGCGTTCTTCGCCAACGTGGCGCACATCGCGGTTGCACGAACTATCGGGGCCGGTGGCAATATCTTTATTCGGAACGTTCGGGATGCGCAACATTGCGGTGCGGAAGTCTTCGTCAATCGTGCGGATTTCCACATCCTTTGCGGCAATGTCATCGCCGAGGGCGCGCATTTCATCCTTGATGGCGGTCACATCTTCGCCCGCCTTCACGCGCATGCCAATCGACTTGGAGACTTCATTGCGCTTTGCCTTGAGTGAATCAACCTCTGTCACCAACGCGCGACGCTTTGCATCGAGTTCCAAAACTGCATCTACAAGTGCCGTATCCATCCAACGGCGCTTCAAACCTTCACGAACCTCATCTGGGGTTTCACGTATACGCTTAATATCGAGCATGTGTGCCTCTTTTCGTTAATCCCCAATATTAAAGCACATTTTATCTTAAATGAAAACAGATAAAGGGGGCGTGAAGGGGGTGTGAGGCGGTTAAAGTGAACTTTTTTCATCTTTTCGCACAGAAAAGCGTTGACGCTTGGAGGATTGTGCTATTATCTCTAATATGAAAACGTTAGCTTTATCTCTCTTGTTGGCACTGTCGTTGCCCGTGATGGCAGCGATTGGTGATACGATTTCCAAGGATGTTTTGCCGCAGACGTGGGTGGCTGGCGAAGCCCCGCAGACGTGGCCGACCGATGAGCTCTACATCTTTGAATGCTGGGCTACGTGGTGCCGTCCGTGCCTTGAAGCCTTCCCGCACATGGAGTCGCTCTGGCAGCAGGTCAAGGGAGATGGCGTGCATTTTGTGGGCGTGAATGTTGCCGATCGCAAGACTGTCGAAGAGATTCAGGCATTCATGGTGCGCCAACCCGTTCCGCCGACCTACGCCATCGCGATTGACTCGCGTGTGAGCGACTTTGCTCGTGCGGTGGGTGTGCGTGGTATTCCGATGGCTTACGCGGTGAAGGGCGGCAAGGTGATTTGGCAGGGTAACCCGCATTCGCTCAAGCCCGCCAAGATTCGCGAGTTGGCAAAGACCGAAACCGCAGACGTTCCGCCGGCTCAACCCTAACCGAACGCAACACAACACGAAAC
>JAFYMU010000048.1 GCA_017548245.1 Kiritimatiellia bacterium
GAAAAGGGAGACCTCGAAGGCTTTGGCCAGTTGCTCTTTGACTCGCACGAAAGCTCGCGTACGATGTTCGAAAACTCCTGCGAAGAGTTGGACAACGTTGTGGCTGTGACCAAGACCGTCCCGGGCGTCCTCGGTGCACGCCTCTCGGGTGGCGGCTTTGGTGGTTCGGCCGTGGTGCTCGTAAAGGCTGACCAGGCCGAAGCAGCCGCACAAGCCATCGCCGCCGCTTACGAAGCCAAGACTGGCAAGTCCTGCGAAGTCTCGATGATTCAGCCGAGCGTCGGCGCAACCATCGTCTACACTGCGTAAGCCAACCGCTTAAACAACAAAAAGCCGTCACTCCAACGTGGCGGCTTTTTTATTTTTCATGCAGGGTTAACGCCGCCCAGTGAGTGTAACCCTCGCGACAGTCCCTGCGATGGACGTGCAAATAAGGGCATTTTTCTTGTATCTCATGATGAAAATGTGCGTTTTTCCTTGGTGAAACGATTTAGGCTTTCTTTTATTATGGTACAATAACATACAGTTTATGTTGCTTTTCGGAGAGCCTTATGCCGGAAACATTTTCATTCTTTGCAGACCTCAGTATTGTGATTGCCGTGGCGGCTACGGTTGGGGTCTTATTCTCGCGCTTTAATCTTCCATTAACCGTTGGGTACATCTTGGCAGGGGTGATTGTAGGGCCTCATTTTGGGCCGACGCTCATCCAGAATAGTGCCAGCATCCAGATGTTGTCCGACTTCGGTGTAATGTTCTTGATGTTCTCCATCGGCTTGGGGTTTAGCTTCAGACGGGTTCGCCAAATGGGCGGACGCGTTGTCTTCCCTGCGATTTGGGACGTGGCCTTCATGGTGGTGGGCGGCTACTTTATCGGCAAACTCTTGGGTTGGGGCAACCTCGAATGCTTCCTCTTGGGGCTCATTCTCTGCGACAGTTCCACCTCCATCGCCGCCAAAACGTTAGAAGGGCTCGGTTGGCTCAACAAACGCTTTGCGGACAGTACCTTTGCGATTGCCCTCATTGAAGACATCTTGGCCATCCTACTCATCGCCATCCTCAACGGTATCAGCGGCGGCGCCAACGGTTCCGAAGGGGCCGATTTCTGGGCCACCGCAACGGTTATCGGCAAACAGATGGGCGTGCTTGCCCTCTTCTTGGTCGGCGTTACGGTCTTTGGCATTCTCCTAGTGCCACGCTTGATGAATTACGTCTCCATGCGCTTCGGCGACGAAATCGTTTTAATGACCGCCTTGGGGCTCTGCTTCGGCATCTCCTGTTTAGCCCAAGAGGGCCTCGGACTCTCATTGGTCGTGGGTGCCTTCTTGGCCGGTGCAGTCGTGGCCGAAGCCCAAGCGCGCCGCCGTATCGAACGCGTTGTGCGTCCAGTGACCGACCTCTTCTCCTCCGTCTTCTTCGTCTCCGTGGGCCTTATGATTGAGCCACGCGTCATCTTGGCGAACTTCGGCACAATCCTCTTCATCACCTTTGCGATGATCTTCCTCAAGTTAGCCAATGGACTCGTGGCGAATATCCTCGTGGGCGAACGTCCCAAGGACGCCTTCAAGGTGGGCATCAGCTTGGGCCAAGTGGCCGAATTCTCCTTCATCATCGCCGGCATTGCAATGGCTGGTAAGATGAGCGACCGCCCGTTGTACCAGATTGCCGTTGGTGTGGCCCTCCTCTGCTCGGCGACAAACCCCTACTTGCTGCGTTACTCCGACAAACTCTACGCGCTCTGTTCGCGTCTGCCAGGACCCTTCTTGCGAACCTTTGTGCGCGCCTACCGTTCGAGCCTTGCCGAAGTTGCCCGTCAACGCGATGCCGAGGGCCGAACCGCCACCGCGCAGATTCGCACCTATGCCATCCAGATTGCCGTCAGTTTGGCAATCACCGCGATTCTCTTTGGTGGTGTCCACTTCGTTACTCAAATCCCAACAGTAGCCGACCTCCTCATACGCTTGGATGATCTCTGGCAACCGATGACGCGGCTGCGCATCCCCTGGAGCAACATCCTCTGCAGCGCATCGGCCTTACTCCTCGCCTCGCCCGCCTTTTGGACAACCGCCCATCTGTGGCATGAATTCACCGAATACATCACCGAACAGGCCTTGGCGAACCCCAAACTACGCGTCTCCCACGTGCGTGCCTTGCTGCACTTGCTCCTCAAAGTCATTGGTTGGGCCGCGATGCTCTGCTACGCCGTGGTGCTCTGTTCCACCTTCTTGAGCAACCTCTGGGTGCTGACCATCGTCATCTACGGCGTCCTCATGGTGATGGCATGTTGCTCCAAACGTCTGAAGCGCAACTACCATATCTCGCACAACGAACTCGTTCGTGCCTTTGATGTCGGCGCCCTTCCCAAGGAAGACGCGATGAACATCGGCGAGGTCTTGGCCGTCCACACCGAAACCATCGTGGTGCCGCGTTACGCCTACGCCGAAGACAAGACCTTGGGCGAACTCCATTTGCGCGGTGAAACCGGTGCCGCCGTCATCTCCGTGTCGGTGCCTGGCCAACGTCCTGAGGTCTCGCCCGGACGCGATACGCGTTTGCCCGCAGGCGCCTCACTCGTGGTGGTGGGTTCGGACAAGGAAATTGCCCTTGCCACCGAATTGCTCACCCGCCCTGCTCCAGATGCCTAAAAAGCCCTAAAAATCGCGCTTTTCGCCCATCCTCGTCCCCTTTTTACAGACAGCATTTGTTATACTGATACCGTATTTGACCCAAGGAGTCCTTTATGCACTATATCTCCACGCGTGGCCTCGCACCCAAAGTAACGGGCGCCCAAGCTTTATTGAACGGTATTGCCCCCGATGGTGGCCTCTACATTCCCGCAGAACCACTGACACCGTTGCCGCCTGGCGCCGATTTCAAGACCACCATGGAAGCCTTGTTGGAACGCTTCTTTGACGATATCCCTGCCGAAGTCCGCACCAACGCCGTGGCCCAAGCGCTCGCCCGTTTCCGCGATCCTGCGATTGTGCCGCTCAAAACCTTTGGCAATGTCTCCTTCTTGGAACTCTTCCACGGTCCCACCTATGCCTTCAAGGACGTGGCCCTCACCCTCTTGCCCCACCTCATGCGTTACGCCGCCCAGAATGCAGGCATCAACCGTGTCTGCGTCTTGACCGCCACGAGCGGTGACACCGGTAGCGCCGCCATGCGTGGTTTCGCCGATGTGCCCGGCACCTCGGTCTTGGTCTTCTATCCCAAGGTGGGCACCTCGGAAATCCAACGCCGCCAGATGGTCTGCTGCCCGGGTTCCAACGTCTCTGCGTGCGCCATCGAAGGTAACTTTGACGACGCTCAGGCCGCAGTGAAGGCCGCCTTTGCCGACCCGACGCTCGCCGATCGTGCCCGTTCCGCGGGGTGCTTGCTCTCCTCGGCAAACAGTATCAATATCGGCCGTCTCTTCCCGCAGATTTGCTACTACTTGGATTGCGCCCGCCGTTTGGGTCAACCCTTTGACGTGGTCGTGCCGACGGGTAACTTCGGCAACATCCTCGCCGCGCACTACGCATGGCAGTTAGGTGCCCCGATCGAACGCCTTGTGGTGGCCTCGAATGCCAACCGCGTGGTCTGCGACTTCGTTCGCACCGGGTACTACGATGCCCGTCGCGACTTCCGCATCACCAAC
>JAFYMU010000049.1 GCA_017548245.1 Kiritimatiellia bacterium
GTTGGCGAAGGGCTGTTTTTGAGATAAGTACTTGATGGTAAAAGGGTTATTTGAAATTGGCAAGTTTTAGAAAACGGGGCTAAAAGGAGGGTAAATGGATGAAAAAGGCAGGGAGTAAGAAAAATTTTCATTTGGGCGTTTTTGCGCTGAAAAAGTGAAAAAGCACCCCTTTCTGCGTATAGGCGGCTACGCCGCAGGACTGCCAGGAGGATGCTTTGCTATTTCCGCAAGCTCCGCAATCTTACAAAGTCGCGCATCGCGGACGCAGTGGCACTTCGTGCCCCGCGATGCCGACTTTGCGCTTTACCATGCATCCACGGCGAAGCCGCTGGGAACTCTGCCCGAAGGGCATTTTCCGTGTCATTCCGTGTGGTCCGTGGACTCCCCCTGCGAAGCATCCACATGCACGGCACGATGCGTTGGCTTTTCGTGGGCGGCGTGAGTCTTTGCATTTGATGAAATCTTCCTAAATCGGTTATACTGTTGGCAATTATGAGGTTTAAGCGTATGCGTTCATTTATTGTTTTGGCTCTTTTCTTATTTGTTGGGCGGCTGTTTGCAACGGTGCCTGCGCCTGTGTTCACCTCTGAAGTGGCAGGGGCGACGTGTACAACAACAGACTCGGGTTATCAGCTTTCGGGTTGGTCGACGGGCTTAACAGGATTCACCTTGACCGCTGAGGTTGATATTCCTGAAAGCGGAACGGCACAGCTCATCTCCTGGTTGGGCGAAGATGGCAATACGGGCTCACATATCATCTCCTTTACGGTCGCAGAGGGCCAGTTGCAGGGTTATTGGTATCCGACGGGCAAACCCGAGGAGGCAAAGCCAATTGAGAATGTGGCTCCGCAACCGATTAAAACCGGGCGGCGGGTCGTCACGGTGCGCTATGGCCGAACGGCCAACTGTCCCGATACTGGCGTTGCGGTTTGGATTGATGGCGAATCTGTCTATCGTCAATCCACGCTTCGTTTTTCCACGGAGCTGATCACGAAAATCAACGTGGGCGACACCACCCTTAACGTCAACCAAATTGACCTTGAAGACCATTGGCAGGTGCTGACGTGTTCGGACCCGAATGTCACAATTACCCTGCCGGGCCCAGAGAATGCGGAGGTCTTGTGTGATGGCACACTTAAACTGAAAACGGCGCCCATTACCCTCACCGTGCCGAACAATGCCCAGTGCACCTCCTTCTCGGTGGAACTCTTGGCACAATTGCCGCAAGGCGTCTCGGGAGCCCTCATTGGCGGACAGGTCGCGCAGAAACTGCAGAATAGTTCGCAAACGAGCTACCACACCGTTCAGGCAGAGGTCGCTAACGCGGGTTACCAACTCTATTATAATGGTACAAACACACCCGAGTCGACAACCAACGAGGGACTCGCGACCGACACGTCGTGGAATGCCTACGCGTTATCGTATAGCGACCAAACGACCGACAACCTCGGCACGCATTTGGCCGTGAATGGCGAGACGGCAGTGCAAGCGCCTGGCATCGTTTGGACGGGCGCGCCTGTGGTCAAGATTACGATTGGCAATGATGCCACCAATAACGCGGGCAAACCCTTGACTGGCTTGCTCATCCGTCGCGCGGTGGTCACCTTACATCAGGCGGCAATCGCCACCGATCCGTGGAGCACCTTATGTTCCTTCCCGCCTGAGATGGAACTCTTTTCGAGCGCAACCAAACATCAGCTCTACAACCAATTGATGACCGCGCGTGGCGAATTAGCATTGGGCAACATTCGCGTCAATGGCGCATCGGTGGACACCCTTGATGCGGTTCGCGTAGCACTCTGTTTGGGAACGGCAACCGCAACCGATGTTGACCTCTCCTTCCAAGTCAAAGAACTGACAATGGATGCCGAACAAGGCCTCGCCCTTCACGTTGCCTCCTCGCACGAACAAGTCGGCGGCACCCTTGCCCTTTTGGCGCGAGACGCCCTCACGGAACCTTGGTCGCGTGTCGCGGTTTATTCCGCTCCCTTTGAAAAGGAGGTCACGCTCTTGTACGACACCGATGCCGAACAGCCCCAACAGTTCTTCAAGGTGCGTATGGAACAAGAAGAAAAGCCCTTAGGCCTCCTGCAAAACTTCTGGAATGCGCCGGCAGATTGTGATCCCTTCCCGTCCATGCCACAAACCACAAGCGAAACCTTAACCTTTGTGTCGCGCTTGACCGATGAGGCAACCTTATCCTCCTTGGACGCGCCCTTGGAACTCGTTTTGGAGGGCGAAGCCTTGCGTGAAGGCATGCTCGTAACGTTGTCACACGGGGCGCAACAGTGGACGGCCACGCTTCAAGCCGTGGACAATTCCGTCAAACCGCCACGTGGCCACGTGGTCTTTGAAACCGTCACGCCGCCGACTACCTTTAATACGCGCGTAACGCTCACAGTGTCAGGCCACACCCATGGTGGACTCACCATCGTGGGCAGTTCGTGGGGCAACCTCTTTGAAGACCAGCATCGTCGCATCGCCGCACAGTTGGCAACCGATTTGGTCGCCGATGGTTTTGTCGAACAGCAGTACGTGGACAATAAGACATGGACGCCAGAAGACCGTTCGACCACCAATGACAACCAACTCTTTTACCGCATCCCCGCAATGGCCACCGATGGCAAGGGGTTAATTCATGTGGCCTATGACGTTCGTTATGGTGGCGGAGACCTCGGCGACCAACGCTTCAGCGGCATTGACCTCGGCGGCAATGTCTCAACCGATGGAGGCCGCACATGGAGCAAGCCCTTCCTTGCCGTGGACACGCCCAACTTCCGCGCGCCAGATGGTTCGTGGCCCTATGGCAAGGATCGGAGCAAGATTACACGCGCCCTTGATATTGGTGATGCCACCATGCTCTATGACCCCGAAACCGAAACGTTTTGGTTGATGGGCATCACAGGTGGCGGCCTCTTGGATTATGCCGCGTCCAATGACTGCGTGCTCTACAAACGTTCCAAACAGGACAGCGCGTGGGTCGCATGGGATGGCGGATTAGAAGCCGACCATCCGCGTTCGGTCAAGAAGATGTTGGTGAACGCATTGGGACGCGAAACGGCATCGCCGGGCATTTTACAAGGCCCAGGCCATGGATTGGTGACGCGCATTAGCAGCGAAGGCATGCCCGTGGGCACCTTGGTCTTCCCGATGCAAGGCTTTGTGAATGGCAGCACCTACAACGCACAATGTTTTGCGGCCTACTCCACCGACCACGGCGCCACGTGGCAGACCACCGCACTCACCCCACACACCAGCACAGACGCCAACGCTCAAGAAAACTCCCTCGTGGAATTGGATGACGGCTCCTGGTTGATGATGTGCAAGGGCGGCACGTGGGGCGAAGGAAAGGGACGTCGCCTCTTCTACCGTTCCACCGACCACGAAAACTGGACACAGTTAGCCTCAGACACCGGCATCATCCACGTCCAAGGCTCCATTTTGCGCATCGGGACGAACGCTGATGGCACCAGTCGTTACGTCAAATGCCACCAAGTCGACCCCAACCAACGCGCCAAGCTCACCCTCATCTTTGGCCGCGACCTCACCCAAACCAATACCACCGCCAATAGCGAAGGTATCGCGTGGGACTGCGGTTCGCTGGAAGTTTACCGCGAAGCAACCAATGCACAAGGCTACAACACCCTCTGCATGATTGACGACCAAACCCTTGGTCTCTGTTATGAAAGCCAAGGCATCATTTGGTTTGAACGCATCGACATCTCCTCCTACCTGCGCTAATGCGATGAACCCCAAAAGGCCTGCAAACAAGCAGGCCTTTTTTGTTGGTTGGTGGTCGGTTTGCATTGGTTAAGGGTGACGCAACTCAAGGATAAAACAGCCTTCCGCTTAACAAAAAACCCTCCTTCAATCAATTGATGACTTCACCGCCAAGGAAACGCAACCCACGTCACCCGTAAGCAAAAACCGCCTCCTCGTGCATCACGCCGACTGCGTTATTGCA
>JAFYMU010000005.1 GCA_017548245.1 Kiritimatiellia bacterium
CCCCAATCTCCATCTCAATGTCACGCGCGTTCGCACCAACAATGAAAAGCTCGAACGCGTCTTGCACATCCTTGAAACCTTTCACACGGGCATCATCTATTGTGCCACGCGCCGCGCGGTAGAACAGGTCCAGTCCTACTCAAACCCCATGGGCACAATGTCATCGCCTACCATGGCGCAATGGAAGATGAAGCCCGAACCCAAGTGCAGGATGCCTTTATGCGTGGCACCATTCCCATCGTCGTGGCGACGAACGCCTTCGGCATGGGCGTAGACCGCGCCGATATCCGTTTTGTGATTCACTGGGATGTCCCGGGTTCGATTGAGGCCTACTACCAAGAAGTGGGCCGCGCAGGACGTGATGGCGCCTATGCGTGGTGCGAACTGCTCTATGCGCCCGCGGATGTTCATACGCAGGACTTCTTCATCACCTCCTCCAATCCGCCCGCAGATAACGTCTACGAATGCTACGCTGCCGTTCGTAATGCCTGTGCGCAAGCACCAGAGGGCGGCGTAATGCTAAGCCCTGAGGAGTGGGCAGGACGCGCAGGATTGAAGTCTGCGTTGGTGGTGCGGAGTCTGATGGCGCACTTCGAACGCGCAGGTCTCGTCTATCGCCAACGCCATCCTGGGGATGCTTACTCGACCATTCGCGTTCCCCAAACCGTGGATCACGCGAAGCTCAAGGCCGTTTGCGATAGCCTCATCCAGAAGGACGCCTCAGACCGTGCACGCTTGCGCACGATGATTGACTTTGTCTTTACCCATCTCTGCCGTCACCGTTTTCTCTTAGCCTACTTTGGTGAAACCACCTCTGGACAAGCCTGTGCCCACTGCGACCACTGTCGTCCGCTCAAAACCTTTCCGCCGCGCCTTCCCCTTTCAGAGGATCGCCGAACCCAATTGCGCAAGATTCTCTCCTGTATTGTGCGCATGCAAGGTCAGGGTTCGTACGCCCTTGCCGCGGATATTCTGCGCGGTACAGCACATGCGCCATGGGAACGCCTCACCACCTTTGGACTCTTGGCAACCATTCCAGCCGAAACCATTTTGGCCGATTGTCACGCCCTTGAGATGGAAGGCTGTCTCTCCGCGATGACGGTAACAGCCTTGGGTTACGATTTGATTATGGAACGCTACCAGCCGAAACGTTTCATGGTGTACCCCTCTACTACAATGACCACCCTCATCCACCCCAAAGCCCCCGCGACGATGCCCACTCAAGGGTTGGCCGCCGCCCTTCGCGCTTGGGTTCGTGAAGAGGCCGAACGTCGCGCCCTGCCGCATTATTGCATCTTAAACTCCAAACTCATTGCCGAACTCGCCCGCAAACGTCCCACCACCGAAGAGGAGCTCCGCCTCATCTCGGGAATTGGCGACCGCAAGATTGCGAAATACGGCGACACCGTTTTAGACATTATCCGCGCTTACGAATAATGTGATACCTGATGAAGGATCCTCCGATGACAACGCCCACAACCATCCGCCCTAACATCCGTTCGTTAATCCCCTTTTTAGTCTTCCTCGTCTTCTACTTGGGGCTCTCCATCTGGTCGGGCGACTTCTATAGCATCCCGATGCCAACCGCATTCTTGGTAGCCTCGGCCGCCGCCTTCGCGCTCAACCGCAAACAAAGCCTCGCAGAGAAGACCGACATCTTCGCCAAAGGCATGGGCGAAACCAATATCATGCTCATGTGCTTAATCTTCATCCTCGCCGGCTCCTTTGCCGCGACCGCTAAAGCCGCAGGCGCCGTGGATGCCACCGTGCTCATCTGCCGTCATTTGATTCCCGACCAACTCCTTGTCGCGGGCTTCTTCCTCATCTCCTGCCTCATCTCCTTAGCCATCGGCACAAGCTGTGGCACGATTGCCGCCGTAATGCCCATTGCCGCAGGCCTGGTGCAAGCGATGAACCTCGACATCTGCCTTATGACGGGCGCCGTTATTGGCGGTGCAATGTTCGGCGACAACATGTCCATGATCTCCGACACCACCATCGCCGCCACGCGAACCCAAGGGGTCGCCATGCGCGATAAGTTCATCATGAACCTCAAAATGGTGCTTCCTGCCGCCGCCATCACCCTCGTCATCTACCTCTTCACGGGCCAAAATGACGCCACCCTTGCCCCCGCCACCACCATTACCTTCCGCGATATCGTGGCCACCCTTCCCTACCTCTTAATTCTCGCAGGTGCAATCGCCGGCCTCAACGTCCTCCTTCTCCTCTTTATCGGCACCGTACTCTCCATTGCCACCGGTTGCCTCGCCAACGACATGACCATCTTCCAAATGCTCACCGAAGGCGGCAAAGGCATCCAATCCATGTCTGAAACCCTTATGGTTGCCATCCTCGCCGGCGGCCTCCTCCACACCATCCGCCACAATGGCGGCATCGCCTACCTGATGGAAAAGATTGAACGCTTGATTAATTCCGAACGTAAATGCGAATTAGGCATCATGGCCCTCGTTAGCTGCGTCAACCTCTTCACGGCAAACAATACCGTTGCCATCGTCATCAGCGGCCCCATCGCCAAAGACCTCTCCAACAAATACCGCTGCGACAGCCGCCGCGTCGCCAGTATCCTTGACGCGGCCTCCTGCGCCATCCAAGGCCTCATCCCCTACGGTGCCCAACTCCTCATTGCCGTCGGCATCCTTAAAAACACAGGCCTCTCCACCGGAGCCCTCGACCTCCTCGGCACCCTCTACTACCCCATCCTCCTCGGCATCACCCTCCTCATCTCCATTGCCCTCCACCGCAAATCTAAGCAAGGCTGATAAACGTCTCCTACAAAACACAACAGGGCGCATGGTTTCTCCGTGCGCCCTGTTTAATGTGCCTTTGGCGTGGTGC
>JAFYMU010000006.1 GCA_017548245.1 Kiritimatiellia bacterium
AAACCGGAAGAGCGTACGCGCCATTTCGGGTTTGATGGTCAAGAGGTAACGCTTACGAATCGGACGCGACGGGTCATCGCTTTGGATAATGCCATAAGGAGCAAGAGCCTCGGCACGGGAGATGATTTCACCTACAAAGAGATCACGATCCTCTGATGCCACCGATTTACGGTTCACAGCATCGTAGAAGGCGATGATCTGTTCGATTAAGGAGGTGTCCTTCATGGCTGCGAAGGAGGCGAAGAGCGTAGTCAAGGTGCGGGCTGCCGTTTCACCAATGCCAGGAATGCCCAATGCGGTGATCCAACGGTGAAGCGGGAGCGACTTGGCCTTTTCAAGTGCCTTGGCAACATCCTCTGCCTTTTTACCGAAGCGACGTTCGGTGCCATCTTCGGAGATTAAACGGAAATCTGCGAGCGTCTGGGTCGGCAATGCGAAGAGGTCAATGGGGCGTTGCACAAGACCTGCTTGCACGAGGGCTTCGGCCATGCGACCACCAATGGCGGAGATGTCAAGGGCATTGCGCGACACAAAGAGTTGCAAGTGGCCAATACGTTGGGCTGGGCAGTCGGGGTTGATGCAACGCAAGGCGACTTCATCATCGAGTTGGATAACATCGCTTTGGCAGATGGGGCAGTGCGTGGGGAATTCAAAGGGAACCGTATCAGCGGGACGCTTTTCGAGAATCACGCCATCCACTGCGGGAATCACATCGCCATGTTTGGAGATTTTTACCCAGTCGCCCACGCGGATATCCTTGGTCTTCACCATATCGGCATTGTGAAGCGTGGCACGCGAGATGACCGAACCCGCCAGCGAGGTCGGCGTCAATTCAGCAACAGGGGTCAAAACACCTGTGCGGCCAACTTGAATGGTGATGCCGTTCAAACGCGTTTCAGCAAATTCCGGTGCGTACTTATAGGCGCGTGCAAAACGTGGTGCGTGGGCCGTGCTACCGAGTTGCGCGTAGAGCGAACGCTGATTGACCTTAATCACGGCACCATCAATTTCAAAGGGGAAGGTGTGACGACGGCTTTCCAATTCGTCCAAGGCCTCAAAGACCTGTTCCATCGTCATGCACAATCGTTGCCACGGTGGCGTCTTGAGTCCCCAAGCGGCTAAGGTGCGCAACATGGCGGTGTGGGTGTCAAAGCTCACGCCCGTCAGTGCGCCAACGCCATAGAGCACTGCATCAAGTGGACGTTTGGCCACTTCGCGTGGGTCAAGCAATTTAATTGAACCTGCTGCGGCATTACGCGGATTCGCAAAGGGTTCGCGTCCCGCTTCCTCTTCGCGTTCGTTCAACGCAACAAAGCCCTCACGGGTCATGTAGATTTCGCCACGAATTTCAACTAAGGGTGCTGTCGTTGGAATCGTTAAGGGGATCGAACGGATCGTGCGCACATTTGCGGTGATGTCATCACCAATTTCACCATTACCACGCGTGGCGGCGCGAAGGAGTTTGCCGTCCTGGTAGAGCAAGGAGAGGGAGAGGCCGTCCACCTTGGGTTCGACGGTGTAATCCCAGACTTCATCCGGCATCTTCTCGCGCAAAAAGGCATCGAACTGGAGGAGTTCGGCGCGGTCATAGGTCTTATCTAAGCTCCGCATGGGCGGATTATGGCGCACCTTTTCAAACCCCGAAATGGGATCACCGCTGACGCGTTGCGTAGGGGATTCGGGGGTGATGAGTTCGGGATGAGCGGCCTCAAGTTGTTCGAGTTCGGCCCAGAGGGTGTCGTACTCCACGTCGGAGATGACCGGACGCGCTTCAACATAGTAGAGGCGGTCATGGTGGAGAATGGTTTCACGTAAATAGGCAAGGCGCTCTTGCGTTGTCATAGGAAGTAAACCTTGATAAAGAGGCTAAAGGCAATCAGAATGAGAATGATTAAACCGATGGACATGAATCGGAGAACGGTGGCCGCGCCCTTGTGTTGTTTGCGTGCGGTACGATATTTCCGCAATGCTTGCACGGAGAGGCGAATGGTATTGCCCGCTTGTGCCTTTTGGGGTTTGTGTGGAGGCGCAATCACGGAGGCTTCGGCTTTGACGTCATTCGGAACGACACCGCGAAGGGCGTGGTACAAATCAAAACGCACTTCATCCCAATCGGCATAACGATCGGCAGGGTCGCGTTGGGTCATCTTCACCAGCACGGCCGCCAAGGCGGGGGGGAAGTTGGGACTAATGTCACACGGCGAGGGAACCGATTGTGTCAACTTTGCCGTGGGCAACGCTTCAGGCGGCAAGCGTCCAAAGGGTAATTGGCCGGTTGCGAGGGCGTAAAGGGTTAAGCCGACCGCAAAGATATCGGCACGCGTATCAATTGCCAACGGTTCATCGCAACATTGTTCGGGGGCTAACCACAAGTAATCACGCGCCGAGAGTTCGGGATGATGGAGGGTGAGGGGCGCAGCGGTTGCGTTGCGAACAAAGGTAATGGCCGGTAAGAGCGGGGTGGATTCTTCGGTGATGTAGAGCTGATAGGGCGAAAAGGCGCCAAAGACTAGGCCTCTCGCTTGCAGGCTTGCGAATCCTTCTGCCAATTGCATCGCAATCTGCGTGAGTTGCGTTGCATTGAGGCGTTGTCCCTTCAGCAAGGTCAAAATGTTGGCACTTGCCGCATCTTCCAAAATAATAAAGAACTGGTCGTATTGACGAATGATGTCAATCACATCGGGGAAGAGGGAGATCTTGAGGTTGGAGAGCGTCTGAATGGTTTCAAAGACCTGGCGACGATAATCGGTATCGAGCTCAACCGTGTCCTTGAAGGAGATAATCAACACCGGGCGTTCAAGTTTTTCTTGAAAGGCACGCCAAATACACGCCGTTGCCGTTTCTAAGAGCAACGTTTGAAATTGAAAACCAGATAAAAGGGGAACGGGATTCATAAAGGGTTTAGTTGCAAAGCAAGTGGCGCAATTCTTCGGGCGAAACCGTGGTGGGGCGAACCAAGACGCGCCAACGCGCAAACTCACGTTTCATCAAGGGTTCCATCGCATTGGTTAAAATCACCATTGGACTTTGCGCGGAATCGGGATGACGACGAATCTTGCAGACTGCTGCACTGACCGCCGTGTCGGTGAGAGCGCCATCAAAGATAAATTTAGAGGTGGAGCAAAAGGCACGTTGTTGTGCATCAATGTCTTTTTCAGAGAGGGGGCGATGGGTTAGACCTAACGGGGCTAACGCCACGCGGAGGCGTTCGGCAAAGGCGGCATCCGCAGTAACAATAAAGAGATCGGGTGCCTGGCAACGGGGCAACGTGATGGTAATGCGCGTGCCTTGCGTGGTACCTGGAACAGGAGACATCACCGCAAAGGTGCCATCGTGCAATTCGGTGATTTCGCGAACGATAGAGAGGCCGAGTCCCGTGCCTGCCACTTGTTCGCCAACGCGGAAGTAACGTTGGGAGACGCGCGGTAACGCTTCGGGCGGAATGCCAATGCCATTGTCGTCAATCTTAATCACCACGCGATCGTCTTGCGCCTCAATGCGCGCCGAGATGGTACCGTTTTCAGGGGTGTACTTGACGGCATTGGAGAAGATATTGAAGAAGACACGTTCGATTTTATGACGGTCAGCGTAGACATAACACTCTTCTGTCGGCACTTCAACGGTCAACGTTTGGTGCTTCATCTCAGCCTGAATCATCAGGGCATTCGCTGCATCCTTTAATAAGAAGGAGAGCGGGATGTTCGAACGGTGCAACGTCAGGGTGCCATTTTCCATCTGACGCAAGTCCAACAAGTCGTTCACCGTCGTCATCAGACGTTTGACATCCACGTGGAGACGTTCCAAATACCCAACGGCTTTCTCGGGAAGCGTTCCGCAAATACCACGCAACATGTTGGTAAGCGCGTAGGACATGGAGGTCAACGGCGTGCGCAGTTCGTGTGAAACGTTGGAGACGAATTCCATACGGTCGCGAATGGCGGCTCGGAGGCGTTCGTTTGCCTCTTCGGCGCGATGGAGACTGTCAACGCGTGCCGACACATCGCGGAAGGTGACCAAATGGGTCGCATCGGAGAGTCGGTGCGTGACGGTCTCTGCCCAGAAGAGCGAACCGTCATCGCGGGGCATGCGACACTCAATCACCACAAAGGGAACCGCTGTGAGGCGTTCCTTTAAATAGGTTGGGAATTCATCAGCGAGCACATTCTCTGATGGGAAGTCAGCGATGGAACGTCCAATCAAGGCCTGCTTGTTGGCGACGCGAAGGAGTTCGACCGCGCGATCGTTACAATCCAAGATACGGAATTGCTCATCCGTCAAAAAGGCGGCTTCGTATAACGCATCAAGGGTAACCGAGAGACTCATGGACGATTCTCAGGCATCGTTAAGGATAAATGAAAGGGGGCAAGCGCCTCTTGGTGAACGGCATAGATCAAGGGGCAACCCTGAATCATGACCGGCACCAAACCATTTTCCGTAACCTCCGAGGAGATGATGAGAATACGGCGCAACTGTTCTGCGCGTCCATCCAAGTCAAGGGTAATGCGTGCCTTGGGCTGATTGAATTGCAATGCCGTTAAGGAGGTCGCCGGACCAATCGCCGTGTCGCCCAGAATCGTGGTGGCTTGCAAATCGGCGCAGAGGGTCAACCACTGATCAATGGTCGTCGTATTGACATAGGCGCCCTGCGGGAATTCGGTGGTCCACTCAAGGGTGTTGGGCAGACGCGAAACCGTTTCTGCATCCTTGCCATCGCGTTGTACCGTAATGCGACGAATCGAATCGGCGGGCAGGGAGAGGATGGTGTGGTCGGCCAAGGCGCGGGTCAACTGCTTGGGCGTGTGCAACACCTCTGGCCACGCGGCGGTGGGGAGGGTGTAGAGACGATTGGTGTCGGCACGGTAGAGCAAGAGTTGATTCGGATTGGCGGATTGGTAACAGGCCACAACGATGGGCGAAGGCGACTTCTTGAGTTCAAAGGCCAAGGTGCAGAGGCGGTTGGCTTCAACGGGGGCAAGGTCTTCGGTTAAGTCACCTGTCAGCGTGGTCAACTTTTGCAACAACTGGTTCACTGCGAGGGTGTCGGCGGGCAATTCCGTTGGGGTGGTCAAACGCCACGTGTTCTGTTGGCGCGTGACGGTAATGGTTTCGTCCTTCGTCTTGCCGGCGATGGTCATCTTCTCAGGATTAATGATGTCGGCCAAGAGGGTAAGTTCGGTGTGACCAGAGGCAAAGGGACCCTTGTCGGTAAAGAGCGTGCGCAACGTTTCAGGCACCGAGACCACCGATTGGCGACCATCAAGGAGACAGAAGACATGTTCTGGACGGGTGGGATCCTTCTTGCCAAAGCGCAACTGTAAGGCCTCACTCAAACCCCTTACGCGGATGGTCACGCGGATGGCGTATTCTTCGTCCAACCCGTAGGCCGCCAACATCGTTTCCGAAAGGGTGGTCACTGCGTTTTCACCAGGGGCCGGGCGAATGTAAGCGGTAATGGCTTGCGGTGCCACCAAGGCGGCAATGGCTTGCTTGACCGTCTCTTCATTCGGCTCAAAGGCGAAGGGTTGGGTCACCGTCCACGAACGGTCCGAACGGCGAATCGCGCGGGTAAAGGGTTGGCCTGTGGCGCGCCACTCCATCGTTGCGAGCGAGTCCGACACCACGGGGAGAACGGCGCGACTCCAGAATTGACGCACATTCGTTGGCAACGCATCCACCGTCTTGGCATTGACTGTCACCAGGTGTTCGTTGCAGTTCGCAAGCACTTGCGAGAGGTTCATCGCCGAGGGCGCTGCAAATTCGCAGACAACGCGGCGGTCGGGCGTCACAAGGGTCAACTGGCGGTGGGACTTGAAGAGCGAGGCGGGGGCATTGGTGAGTGCCGCTTCTACCTTCAACGATTGCAACGTGTCCAAGAAGGTGGCAATCACTGCGCGGTCGCAGAGTAAACCCGCATAGGGTGCTTCCATACGCCAGAGTTCGCCTTGACGGTTGAGGGTAATCGTTTGCTTCTGGCCATTGTCATCAACCACATCCCAAATGATGGTGGTAATGGCTTCGGGCGAGAGGTCAAAGAGCGCGTCACCGGCCAAGAGGGGCTTGTCGGTGCGGAAGGCGTCAGTAATCCACAACAAGGTGCCGAGGGTGGCAATCAGGAGGGATAAAACGATGATATTGCGTGTGAATCTCATACGGTTTTCCAGGTTAAAATTTTGATAAGCAAGCAGAACAAGAGGGGAATCAAACCGCCCAGCATCAAAAAGACGGTGCGCCACGATTTCAAATCTTGGCCAATAATCATCACGTGCGAGGGACCTCGTGCACCGCTTCCAGCGTGTCCCGTTAACCAACGCACGGCGTTCACGATCAGGTCACGATTGGCCGAGGCGTGGTTGAGGATGCGGTCGTTTTGCGCGAAGGCCGATTCGCCAAAGAGCACCATACGGCCAGGACGGAATCCAAGGTCCGCGCCCACCAAGCTACCGCGTTCCACCGCATGCACCACGGTGGCGACTTCCTTACCCGAAGTGCGATCGTTCGGAACTGCTAAGACGGGCAATTGCACCAACGGTGTCCCCTTAATGCCACGCACGTCAAAGGGATAGATGGCCTTGGGCGCACTAAAGGTGACCGAGGCTTTACCAGCCAAGTCATGGGTCACGGGGTGCATCGCATCCAACAACGAGGAGGAGGTCGTGCCAGCGGCGGTTAAGGAGGTGCCCAAACGTGGCATTTCGCCAATGCGCAAGCCCCACTGTTCGAAGAGGGCGGTAAGGCCAGCGTTATCACCTGCCGGCAAGAAGCAAATCAAACGGCCACCGCGGTCCAACCAGTCCGAGAGGAGGGCGCGTTCGGCGGTGGTGATGGGATAACGCGGGTTAACAATGGCAATCACCTTGATGTCGGCGGGGATTTCGGTAATCTCGCCATTGGTGTTCAACGTGAGGTTTTGCAAGGTGCAACCATCGTTTTCAAGTGCACGGCGCAAACCCGAGTGGCCGCTTTGGGGATCGGTCGAACGGTAATCGGCTTCGCCATGGCCCGTCAACCAACCAACCTGAATACCATCGGCACGCGACAAACGGGAGAAGGCCGCCGCAATGGCTTCTTCTGCCTCTGCCGCATCGTAGACGCCCGATTCCGAGACCAAGGCGGCTTCCGGAATGAAGATGTTACGCCCCGATTGGCGCACCAAGATGCCGATACCATGCGCGCCCGAGGCGATCAATTGGGCCGTCGTATGGGGTTCGGTACGCGGGTCAATGTAGGAGATTTCCAACGTTGCACCCGAGAGTTCGCGCGAGGTGTGTTCAAAGCGACGCAAGAGTTGGCCCACCGGCATGGTGACGGGCGCTTCTGCGGGCAAGAGGCAGATAATGGAGATGTAACCTGCCGTGTCGGTCAAGGTGGCACGACTTCTTTCCGAGAGGGCGACATCGGCATTATGGCGGTTGACCTCAAGGGTGGGGTTATAGCGCGCCAAGAGTTGGTCAATCAAGAGAGCTACTGTTGCTGCGAGGATGATACAAATCACTGCCGCAAAGAGCCAACGACGTTGTGAGGAGGCAAGTTTCATAAGAGGGTATCCTTGGAAATGGGGGTGAGCCAAATGCGCGGAGGCGTGACGTCAACGCGATTCACGCGGTTGGTGCAGGGAAGCACGATGATGGGTTCGCACTCCAAACGTTGGGCGTCATTTGAAATCACGGTATCGCTGTCGCTGACCAACGCAAAGACAGTCGCAGGGTCAATCACATTCAGGTCACGGCGGGCACCTTGGACCACCACTTCCACGCTATCGGCTTCGGGCGCATAGTGAATGCCCTTGGCGGACTGAAGCACGCGAATCGGCACCTTTTTGAAGGTGCGTTCAATGTCTTCACGGACAAAACGCACATTGGCTCGCACGGTGTCGGGCTTAAGGGTCCAACCACCGCGATTGTCGGGCGGCTGTACCTTGAGGATGGTTTGGAAGGCTTCCGAACGCCCTGAGACGTCCAAGAGGGCTGTGGTCAATTTGGTCTGCGAGGCTTCCAATTCGTCCAAGAGAACGCGCGAACCGGTCACTTCAACGGTGCGCGGATCGAGTTCAACCACCACGGAGGCGTTGGGCGGCAACCCGTTGACAATGGGTTCGGCAATGGTGAAGGAACGCGTGTCGCTGGAGTCAAAGGAGGCTTCAACGATATTGGGTTCAATGGAGACCACGCGCAACCCCGAGTCGCAAATCACATTGCTCCGCGAGATGCGTACGGGCATCGTGGAACTGTCATTGACCGGTTTGCGCAATTTCAAACGCACGCGGGGCGGTTCGGCGCCCGTCAATGCGAGTTTGCGAATGGCGGCTTCCGAACCGCGAAAGGTGACGCTGACGACACCAGGTTCGAATCCCGTCAACGCCTGACCGCCTTCCACCGACTCTGCTTCCACTGTGAGGGTGAGCGTTTGGCGATAACTGATGGTGCGCCGAATGGCATAGAAGACAACGAGGGCAAGGCCCAAGGCGACGAGCTTCCAAATCCAGTTGGAAGTAAAGAACGAAATCGGATTACGCATCTGCCGAATCCTTACGAGCATTGGAGGTTAGGGAAATGAAGGGACGCAGCAACCACGGAATGTGGAACTGGGCGCCAAAGACGGCTTTGAAGAAGTTCTTTTGTTCGGACTCGGGCACAAAGGCGGCGCGCAAGAGGCGTTCGAGCTGGCGGTCGGAGAGGTTGCGGATGAGGTAACCATCACGGGCGACCGAGATTTGACCACGTTCTTCGGAAACGATTAAGATGACCGCATCGCATTCGGTGGAGAGGGTGAGGGCCGCGCGGTGACGCGTACCGACGCCGCCGATGCTGAGTTCGTTGTCGAGCGGGAAGATGCAGTGCGCCGCTTTGATGCGGTCTTTACAGAGAATCACGCCGCCATCGTGGAGGGGAAGCGGGGGCGTAAAGATGGAAATCATGAGTTCTTCACTGAGGATTGCGTCCAACATCACACCCGATTCGCTCCAACGGTCCAACGATACCGCACGTTCGACGGCGATGAGGGCGCCCAAACGGCGTTGCGCCAAACTACGCGCTGCGCGCACAACGCGTTCGGCAGGTGTTTCGGGGATTTTACCCTGCAACAACTGGATGTAGGTGTTACGGCCCAAGATGGAGAGCGCGCGACGCAATTCGGGGTGGAAGACCACCAAGAGCGCGAGCAAGAGCACGATGGAGAGCCAACGTAACACCACGCCGAGCACATCGAGTTCCAAAAAGGTCGTAATCATGAAGATGATGATAAAGAGCGAGGCAATGCCCAAGAGCATCTGCGCTGCACGCGTCCCCTTTAGGTAACGGAAGAGATAATAAAAGGCTGACGCCATCAGATAAACCTGAACGGCATCCATTAGGGTTGGCCACCATCCCTCAAACATGTGACTGATCCTCGTTAGAATTTAAAGACAAAAAGAGTGTTAAAGCATCGGTTGTCTCACGCACATCGTGGACGCGCAAAACGTTGGCTCCTGCTTGAATCGCCCAAAGCGCTGCGCCCAGACTTGCCGCGCCACGGCGTTCGGGTGCCTCGTGTCCCGTGAGCGCGCCTAAAAAACGTTTCCGCGATGCCGCAATCATGAGCGAATAGGGGAGCTGGGCAAAATGTTGCGTGTCGCGTAAGAGTTGGGCAGAGACTGCGTGCGACTTGGCGAATCCCAATCCGGGGTCCAATTGGATTTGGGTCGGCAAGACACCGACCGCCGTTGCGCGTTGGGCTGCCGCAAGGAGGTCGTTGCGAACCCGGTCCGTGCAGGTCGCCGGATCGGTTAAAAGGTTGCCGGCGTCCGCTAAACCGTTGGCGTGGGTTAAGATGTAACCCGCTCCCGTGCGAGCGATAAGCTCAAGCATCCCGCAATCGGGCGTTAAACCCGAGACGTCGTTGATGATGTCCGCCCCTGCAGCCAACGCCGCCTCTGCGGTTGCGGTATGGCGAGTATCAACGGAAAGGAGCAGGGAGGGAAATCGGTGACGCAACGCTTTGAGCACCGGAATCACACGTTCGCACTCGGTTTCAATCGTGACCGTCTCAGCACCAGGACGCGTCGACTCACCGCCAATATCCAACAACTGCGCACCCTCCGCGACAAAGGCGGCGGCACGCTGCACGGCAAGTTCGGTCGAAAAGGTACGGCTATTCGCGTAAAAAGAATCAGGCGTGACATTTAAAATGCCCATAACAAGGGGCGAACCGAACTGTACGGTTCGTCCTCGACACGTCCAAATTTTTTGTGCTACCGCGGTAATCATTAAACGTAATTGTATCAAAAAAACACGCGCACGTCTACACGCCTATACGCGCGTAAGCACATTTTCCGCAACCAAGCGACCTTCTTACGTAACGATGGGCGCCTCAACTTGGAAAAGGTGGAGGCTTGCTATCAACAGGCAATGCTGGCGATGAATGAGGGGGTACAAAATGTCACCTCCCCAGGTGACAAAATGTCACCCCATATACAGTCATACAAAGAAATACAATAGCGCGGAGCGCTTTCTTTTTTCTTTTTAGACTTTTATTGGGTGTGCAAATTGCAGCTTGGGGGTGTGCAAATTGCAGTCAGGAGAGCGTGCAGACTGTACACCCCATCTTTCAAGTAAAGCATCGGCCTCTTGATACAAGACAACGCGTTTTTTTACGATTAATGCCACCCTTCGGGCGCGAGTATAGCGGGTTGAGATGCTTCGCAGGGGCGGCGGGAAAGCCGTGTAAGAAGGGACGAAGAGGCAGAAGGGACAAAGGGACGAAAGGCTTGAATTGCAGTCTTTTGGGCGCGTCCTTGAAGTCCTTGATTTTTCCGCGCTTTTAGCCCTGAAAGGGCGACAGAATACAGACGG
>JAFYMU010000050.1 GCA_017548245.1 Kiritimatiellia bacterium
CAGACCGTCATCCCCACCGATATCTTTGACAGCGAATATTTTGCCGCCAACTACCATTATGACGGCAATGATCTGGGCGCTGTCATCCACGGCGGCGAGACCACCTTCAAGGTGTGGGCTCCTACCGCATCCTCTGTGGTCCTCAATCTGTTTGAGGCGGGGGACGGCGGCGAAGCCTATCGGACTGTGGAGATGGTGAAGGGGGACAAGGGCGTGTGGCAGCAGGGCCGTTTTGCATGGACGCTCGGCTTCTTGGCGAACCATATCGAACGTCGTCCGGAGTGGGAAGCCGCAGCTAAGGGTACGTTGGAGTTTCTGCGCAAGTATTGCTATGATCCGAAGGATGGTCGCATGTATTTCCATGTGACGCGTCGTGGTGATCCGATTCGCAAGCGCCGTTATGCCTTCTCTGAAAGCTTTATGTGCATTGCTTGCGGTGAATACGCGCGCTTGACGGGTTCGGATGAGTATGCAGACTTGGCGCGTAAGACCTACAAGATCTATGGCGACCACGTGGATTATCCGCCGAAGTTCACCGATATTCGCCCGAAGCGCGGTTTGGGTCACCCGATGATTAACATCGTGACGTGCCAGCGTTTGCGCGAAAGCATCGGTTACGAAGAGGCGAATGACCGCATCGACCAGGCAATTGCTGATATCGTGAAGTATCACATGAAGCCAGATTTGCGTTGCGTGATGGAGACGGTGGCTCCGGATGGCGCGATTATTGACCATATCGACGAACGCACGTTGAACCCCGGTCACGCGATTGAAGGCGCTTGGTTCATCATGAACGAAGGCAAGATGCGCGGTCGCACGGACTACATCCGCATCGGCTTGGATATGTTGGACTGGTCGTGGGAACGCGGTTGGGATAAGGAATACGGTGGTATTCTCTACTATCGCGATGTCTTCAACAACCCGGTGAGCGAATATTGGCAGGACATGAAGTTCTGGTGGCCCCACAACGAAGCGTGCATTGCAACGTTGCTCGCGTATCAGTTGACGGGTGACGAGAAGTATGCCAAGATGCACACGTTGGCGCATGACTGGACGCACAACCACTTCCCGGATAAGGAGTACGGCGGTTGGTTCGGTTACCTCTCGCGCGACGGTCGCGTTTGCTCGGATATCAAGGGTAACCTCTACAAGGGCTGCTTCCACGTGCCGCGTATGCAGTACGAATGCTGGCAGTTGTGCCGCGAACTCTTGAAGGACGGGACACTGAACCTTGTTTGAGTGGATCGTACAGTGGCTTGAATCGGCGCTCTTCAGGGAACTTTTTTGGTATTTCCTGTCGGGCGTCTGTTCAACGGTGGTGAGCCAGGTCGGTTACTCGGTCTGCTTCCGCAAGTTCGCGTTGAGCAATGTCTGGTCCAAGACGATCTCTTGGTTTGCGGCGGCAACCACGGCCTTCTTCATGATGCGGTGGTTGGCCTTTAGTCAAACGGAGACGGGCTTTTGGGAATCGGCGTGGCTCTTCTATTCCACCCGCATTGGCACGGTGATTGTCACGGTGGGACTCATGTGGGTGGTGATGGACTGCTGGCTCAAGTGGGACTTGACCGACCGCGAACGCGTTCGCAAAGAGTATGGCTGGTGGCCGGAAATCATCAATTTGATTGTGACCGTGCTTGAAATCGCTGTGAACTACTTCATTGCCAAGTTCTGGGTCTTCTAAACGAGGTTCTTAACAACAAATGAGGCGCTTCCAAATGGAGGCGCCTCATTGTTTTTTTGTTGGGAGAACCGCTTAGGGCATTGGCTTTTTGCCGCACTTGATGACCCAGGCGGCGCAGAGTAAGGTGATGATGCCAGCGAGGGTGTAAGCGGTGGTGAGGGGAAGGTTAAAACCGTAGGGGCAACCGGCGTGGGAGACATCCGACCACAAGATGAAGCTCGTCACCACAAAGGTCATAAAGATGCCAGGGAGCAAGGTAACCCACGGGCACTTGCCTTGACGCATGAGCCAAACGGTACAGGCCATGAGGGTGGAGGCCGAGAGGATTTGGTTACCCCACGCAAAGTACTTCCACAACCATTCAAAGCTCGTGGCATCGCGATTGCTCCACCACAGGAGTAAGATGACGCCGAGGATGGGAGGAAGGCAAATCAGAATACGGTTTTTCAAGGGTTGTTGGGGAACGTGAACGTATTCTGCGAGGGTGAGGCGGAGGCTACGAAGGGCGGTGTCACCCGAGGTGATGGCCAAAATAATCACGCTGACAATGGTAATGATGCCGATGCCACTGCCAAGGAAGTGTTCCGTTGCGGCCTTTAGGGCGAGGGCGGGCTTGGAGGCCATGAGTTCGGGGAAGGTGTTGTAGATGGCGAGACCGGCGGCGGCCCAAATCATGGCAATAACGCCTTCCGCAATCATCATGCCGTAGTAGGTGACGCGCGCCTCGCGTTCGTGCTTCATCGTTCGGGCCACAATTGGAGACTGGGTGGCGTGGAAACCCGAGATGATGCCACAGGCAATGGTCACAAAGAGACACGGAATGACGGGTTGGTCGGTAAACATGCCCGCCTTAAAGGATTCGGTTTCCGTGAGGAGGGTCGGAGAGAGAAAACCGTTCCAACAAAGCGCAAGAAACATTGCCAGCGATCCAATGAGGAGCAAGGCGCCGAAGAAGGGATAGATTTTGCCAATGATGCGGTCAACAGGGAAGATGGTTGAGGCAATGTAGTAGAGCAAAATGAGGACTGCGGCACCCCAGAAGTAGGGAACGCTTGAAGTGGACGCGGGGACAAAGCTCATGAGCAGTTGCGAAGGGATGTTGACAAAGACGGCAACAACGAGCAAGAGCAGGAGGATGACAAAGAGGACGTAAACCTTGTAATAGAGATTGCCCAAGGCGCGACGGGTGAGTTCGGGCAGGTTGATGCCGCCATTGCGTAAGCTGATAAAACCCGAGACATAGTCGTGCACAGCGCCGCCGAGGATGCAGCCGAGCGGGATAATCCAAAAGCACTTGATGCCGAACTTAATCCCAATAATCACCCCAATCACAGGACCAACGCCCGCGATGTTGAGCAATTGAATGAGGAGATTCTTCCATTTGGGCAAGGGAAGCGTATCCACGCCGTCAGCATCTGCAATGGCTGGCGTGGGACGATTATCGGGACCAAGGAGGCGTTCGATAAAACGGCCATAGGTGAAATAACCGAGGATGAGGGCCAAAATGCCAAAAAGAAAGAGGAACATGGGCGAACCTATTGTTATTGAATGGGGAGGATAAAGTGTTCCCACGCGGTGGGTTGAAAACGGAAGATGACGTTTAGGGGCGGTGCATTGTCATTGAAGGTGGCGGTAAAACGGAGATCATCAAAGCCATCGAGGTCTGCATCTTGAAAGGTGATGGCGGCCCAACCCGATTGGTATTGCGGATCTTTAACCTTGAGCCGGAGGTTGTTGCCACAGTCAATCACGAGATGGTCTGGATCGGTTGCAACAAGGGTGAAGGAATGGGCGAAGCCATGGCCGATGGGGACGCGCTTTGAAGCGGTGTAGGGGAATTCGGTTGCCTCACGCAATTGGTTTTGTGCCCACAGGTGTAGCGAACGCGGTGCGAAGAGATTCGTCTGGCATCCGCAACACATGAGCAGGAGGAAACCGATTCCCAATCCCTTCATGAGAGCATGCCCGCCGCCTTTAAGAGGTCTGCGTAACGACCCTTCTGTTGCAAGAGCTCGGCGTGCGAACCCTGTTCAACAATGGCACCATTTTCAAGGTAGCAAATCATCGTTGCATGGCGAATGGTCGTGAGACGATGGGCGATAATCAAGGTGGTGCGACCCGATGCGAGGCGAATCAACGCCTCTTGCACGGCGGCTTCCGAGAAGGTATCAAGGGCACTTGTCGCTTCGTCCAAGATCAAGATGGGCGGATTCTTGAGGAAGACACGTGCAATGGCGATGCGCTGGGCTTGACCACCCGACAACATCAGGCCGTGTTCGCCAACAGGCGTGTTGAGTTGGTCCGGCAAACCGCGCACAAAGTCCGCCAAGTTGGCCTGTTGTAAGGCCTGGAAGAGTTCCTCATCGGTTGCGTTGGGGGCGCCTAAGAGCAAGTTATCGCGGATGGTGCCATCAAAGAGGAAGGGACGTTGCGCCACGATACCAATGGCTTCGCGCAAGAACCGTTTTGGAATCGTGGAGGTGTCGTGGCCATCCAAGCGAATGGTGCCCGTGGTGGGTTCGTAAAAACGCGGAATGAGCGCGGCGAGGGTGCTTTTGCCAGCGCCACTTGGGCCCACGAGAGCGCAAACTGTGCCCGCGGGAATGGTCAATTCAGGAATGGTCAACACCATGCGGTCGGTGCCGGGATAGGCGAAGGAGAGCTGTTCAATCTGCAAGTTGCCAGCCACGTGTTCGGGTGCTTGACCATTGATGGCCACATCCTCTTCTGGCGGTTGAGCCAAGAATTCGCGGAAACGGCAGTAGCCCACCAACCCCTGTTGGTACATATCCAACCCGTTCACAATGCGGCGCATCGGCTTGGTGACATACTTGGAGTACATGAAGAAGGCGATGACCTG
>JAFYMU010000051.1 GCA_017548245.1 Kiritimatiellia bacterium
CATCCCCTGCCCTTCACGCACGGTGGCGAGGCAATGGAAGCCCAAGGCCATCACGAAGATGCAGAGTCCGTAGGCTTTCGGAATCGTCGTAAAGTAGGAAAACCAGAGATTGAGGCCCAGAAGAGCCGTAAAGACCAACCGTACGAGAAGGGCGTCTTCGCGTTTGGTGCAGCAGCGTTCCACCGTCTTTCCGGCAAGAATCAAGGCCACAATGGAGAGTGCCGCGGTGAACAAACGACCGCCCATCACGCCCAGTGCCGACCAGAGCCAACCGAAGGCTGCGTAGACGATGGGCATAACTAAGCCTTGGGTGAAGAAGAAATCGCGGTGTGGGAGTTCGCCAGACATCACCAAACGTGCGGCGTAGAGATACCAACCCTCATCTTGGTTTAAGGAACCCAAGAGCACATTCGCCAAATAACACAACAGCACGCCCCCGAGGGTCGCCAAGACCCACTGCGATAAGGTGCGCTGTTTGCATTCGGCCTCACTTGCCATAATGGTGTGCTCCCGACCAATGGGCTGCAAATTGACGCCAACGGAAGGCTGCGATCCGTCTCAAATAATCCGGAATTGAGGGCAAGACATCCAAGGTCATGCGCCACATATTGCCCGCCGTAAACTCCTTACGCGGGTGTCCAGCATAGAAGTGCATATCGGGCAAACGAATCTTCGTGGGGTCTTCTGGCCAGTACCAGAGGTGTTCGCCCAAGTAGAAACACGGCGTTCCAGCGGCACGCAAATCGCGCATCTGGGCACTTGTCTGCCAAGCCACATGGTTCACGCCACTCTCGGGCAACATGGTGCGATAGTAGGTGTCAAAGACACGCGGTGCAGGGATATCGCGCGGCAGGGTTTCCCACGCGGCCATGCAACGGCCATCCTCGCGATAACGGTCATGCAACGCCAAGATGTAGGCCTTGGGGGCACGTTCGGACTGCATCGTCTCCACAATCGAGAAGGCGTAGTTACTCATACCAATCGCGTGAATCAGTTTGCCCAACGCAAAGACATAGGTGCTCGTGGCCAAAATGGCCGTCACCACCACGCCAAGGGCGCGCCCCACCATCGGCGAACGTGGGATGTTGACCGTCATCGCGTTAAAGGCGACAATCACGGGGAACATCCAGAACTGTGGGGCATAACGCACATAGCCCATCGTCTTTGTCGGCTGACAAAAACTCGTGAGCAGCAAGGCTAAGAGGAGCCACGGCGTGCCGCACCGTCGGGTAAAGCAGAGCGTGAGCAAGGTCAAGCACATCACAATACGGAAGCCACTCCCGAGCCCGCTCACCTGGTCCAAGTGGAAGACCGGATTAAAGGGTTTCTTGCCCAACTTCCATTCGTAGTAACGGTGGGCTAACCATTTGGAAATATAGGCATTCGTCACGCGACCAAAGTAACCCATCGCCGCCGCGTCATCATTGAGCAGATCAAAGTCTGCGGTCATCGCCGGAAGGGGTTCGGTCTTAGAAAAACTGTGTTCGGGATAGAAGGGACCGCCATGGTTGGCCCAGTTCGTCAAGTAAGGCGAGAAGCCGACAAAGAGGGCAAAAAGGAAGCCAATCGTATTTGCGGCAGCCCACTTCCAGAAGGATTTGGGTTTGAGACGACCACGCAAGGCCCCCCACAGCACGGGAATCGTAAAGACAATCGCCGAGAGAACAAGGCTAATCGCGCCCGTAAACTTCAAGTTGCACCCCAAGACAGGGGCAATCACCACGTAGCTCAACCATTCGGTGCCGCCGGTCTTGCGATAAGCGCACGCCGCCAACATGGCAATCAAGAGCAAGGAGTAGAGCGAACCGTCCTGCGCGCCACAGAAGGCACTCGCCACCACGCCCGGCGACAACAACGTCAGCGAGGCGAAGAAGAGACGTTTCCAACGGCCCTGCCCAAAGAGCAACGGCGTCACGCGCCACGACAACCCGCCCAACGCAACGCCCGTCAACAGAATTAGCGTATCGCCCGACTCCAAGTTACCCGTGCACGCGGCCGTCACCGCACTCCACACCCACCCTGCGCGCGGCAAATAGGCGGTATGATAGCTGTTGAAGAGCATCGGATCTGCGCCCGTAGCGTTGAGCAACGCGGTGCGCGTCGATTCAAAGACCGGATTCCAACCCTCAAGGAGGAAACGCGCCGCGGGCAAGTGGTAGGCTTGCGCATCCCACCACGAGAAGAAGATAAAGCTTTGGTCAATTGCAAAAATCAAACACGTCACACCCAAGAAGGCGAAGATGCGTTTCACGCCATCCTTCAAGGTGCCGCCCCCCACAAGGGCTAACCCCATCGCACACAAGAGCCCCATCACACCCGGAGCCGCTGAGACACCACATCCCACCAAGAAGCCCAACGATGCAAAGAGCACCGTCAAGGACGGGAAGGCCAAGAGCACCACGGGCAAGGGAAAGAGTTTACGTTTTAAGACGGCACCCCAAAAACCAGAGAAGCGCTCCATCTGTTCTGGCGAGAGCGGAATCTGCGTTGGTGACAACGCAGAAACCTTCGGCCAAAGCTTCGCGAACGAAGCTCTTAAACGACGAAAAACCGTTGCCCACCACGCAGGTTGCAAAACGGTTCCAAAGCGGTTCATCAAGTCTTTTAAGGGTGTCATTCGTAAACGAAAAATACCGCCCGCGTCTGAGACGGGGCGGTACGTTAAGGTTTTTTACTTAGCAGGAGCGGCAGCAAATTCGGGGAAGAGCGTGCTCGTCACACCGAGTTCCAGACGCTGCGCGTTGTAGAATTCCATGGCGGCCTGACGCTTGCGCTGTTCGGTCATCTCTTCGCGAATCGTTTCAGCATCCATTTCAGGAGGCGTCGGCATTGCCAACATGGAGAGTTCACGCGTTTCAGGCATCAACAAGATGTGCGAAGCGCGCATTTCACTTGCGTCCTCATTGCGTTCCGTCACCATAATCAAGTGATAACCGAACTGCGTCTTCACAGGAGCGCCCACCTTACCGATTTCCTGCGTGAGGACAGCCTGTTCGAATTCAGGCACCATCTGGCCCTTCGAGAAGGAACCAAGATCGCCACCACGCTGACCCGAGGGGCACTTCGAGAATTCCTGAGCCAAAGCACCGAAATCTTCACCCGCGAGCACGCGCTGACGGAGTTCTTCAGCCTTGGCCAAGAGCGCGTCATCACCTGCGGCAGGAAGCTTGTTGCACTTCACCATAATCTTGAGACCCTGGATGTGCAATGCGGGAGAGATTTCACCCTCTGCGAGTGCTGCCACCACCGGCCACACGTCGCCGAAGAGCGGCTTCAACTCTTCATCCGGACGAGCCACCGGCGTCTTCAACACCGAGTTCGCTTCCACCAATGCGTCGAACGCGGCCGGATCTGCGGCACACTGCTGAGCAAAGTCAGCCATCTTTTCGTTCAACACGGCGAGTTCTGCGGCATTCTTTTCAATCGTTGCGGCGATTTCTTCATCGCTCACAGCCACCTTAGAGAAGACCACCTCTTCCAACAAACGCTTTTCGATCAAGCCCTTTTCGAACATATCCTTTGCGCGTTCGGGACCTGCGGCATGCGTCTTGAAGAGTTCGTCCATCTGCTTGCCGGTTTCCTTTTCGATGGCGGCCACTTCAGTGGCACGATAAGCGTCATCGATCTTGATACCAGCCTTTTCAGCGGCCTGGCAAATCACATTTTCCACCACGAAGGTCTGCACCGCCATACGACGGAAATTCTGCTTCACCTGCGGCAACTGTTCCGTGGGAATCGGCTGGCCATACTGAGCCGCCGCCAAAACCAACATTTCATCCACCTGCTGATTGAGTTCGGCCCACGTCATCTGAGCGTTACCCACCGAAGCGATCACATCCGTATCCTTCGGAGGCGGAGGCAATGCCACGATATCGCTCTGCACACCCGCGAGCTCTGCAGGCTGTTCCAACGTCACATTGGTCTGCTCAGCCGTTTCGACTTCAGGCTTATCGCAGCCAGCCACAAAAGCCGATGCCGCAGCGAGAATTGCCGAACCCAAAAACATCTTTTTCTGCATTCTAATCTAACTCCTTTAATCCAAGGTATCGTTTCATACTTGTCATCACAAGCTAAACTTGCCCTTCATTATAACATAGCAACAAAAAAAATGCACCCCTTCTCCATTGGAAAATCCACGCCCCGTAAACATAAAGACACATCCTGAAAAGAAAAAACCCTGCCAAGTGCGAGCACCTAGCAGGGAGGGATTATATCTTGTTTGTGGGGTTACTGGTTAGTCTGTGTGTTGTTAGGGTAAAGTGAAAGGAGGCAACCCGTAAAATGAATGCACATACTATAACACACCTCACAAGAAAAAGCAAACAATTCTTACAATTCTAAAATTTTAACCCGCCCCATCCCTCCAAGCGCGCTTCCCCACCCCGTTTGAATCGCAGTGGGATTGGGGGTTCAATCAAGCCTCGATTGACGATTAATTGAACCTCGATTGATGATCAATTGAGCCTCGATTGAAGGGGCAATTGAGCCTCGATTGAAAGGGTGAGGGATTCGTTCGGTAAAACAAAAGGCGCGAGGGTATCGCGCCTTTGATGGGGTTTGCTTAGTCGACTTTGAAGCCGAGGGCGGCAATTTTGGCAAGGAGTTTGGGGGTGCCGTGTTTAACCTGGATGTGCGTTGCGCAGAATTGGCGGCGATAGGGATAGGTTCGGCGCTGGGTAGCAAAGCGGCGCATACGTTGGGCTTGCGGCAGATGGATAATGTCTTGGAAGTTGAGGTGGTCGGCCACAATCATGGAGAGCTTTTGGGTGATATACCACAAAATCTCTTCATCGGTCTTGCCGTGGGCATCAATCTCCATATGCGGATGAATCGGTGGCGGCAGGATGGGTTCGATGGAGGGCGAACGGCCCAAGTAGGTGCAGAGGGCGTGGTAGACGGCAATGGTGCCATTGACCTTACCTTCGTAGGAGTGGCCAGCCA
>JAFYMU010000052.1 GCA_017548245.1 Kiritimatiellia bacterium
ATCCTCGCGGCCATGCAGGATGATGGCGCTTCGCCTTGGCGCATCGTGCTGGTCGATATCTACGACAACGTGCTCACCCTCTGGGAGGCTCCGGATGCCAACTACTACGAACCCATCCCGTTGAAGAAGTTGCCCACGCCGGCTTATCGTCCCGACCGTGTTGAGTTCACCAAGAAGACCTGTAATGTCTACATGGCCAACGTCTACCGTGGTCAGAAAACCTTGGATGGCGTGCCGAAGGGCAAGGTCAAGAAGTTGCGCGTCTTCAACTATGAATATGCACCGCGTCACGCCGGTGGTCACTACGCCATTGGTATGGAAGGTCCGTGGGACGTGCGCGTGCTCCATGGTACGGTGGATGTGGAAGAAGACGGCTCCTGCATGTTTGAATTCCCCGCCAACACCCCGTTGAGCGTTCAGCCGCTCGACGAAGAAGGTCGCGCTTTGCAGATGATGCGTTCGTGGTTGGTCGGTATGCCGGGCGAAACCATCAGCTGCATTGGTTGCCATGAAAGCCAGAATGCCGCTGCACCGTCGGGTCTCTCCACCGTGGCCGCACGTAAGCCGCCGCAACAGATTCAGCCGTGGTACGGCGAAAAGCGCGGTTGGTCCTTTGACCGCGAAGTGCAGCCGTTGCTCGATCGCAAGTGCGTGGGCTGTCACAATGGCGCCGCGACGGCCGTGACGCAGCTCGGCACCCCGCGTCCGGACTTCACCTACCGTCCGAACAACTGGGGCGGCTTCAGCACCTCCTACTTGGCCTTGCACCCCTATGTGCGCCGTAACGGTCCTGAAGGCGACTACCACGTGCTCACCCCCTTGGAATTCCACGCCAACACCTCCGAACTCATCCAGATGTTGAAGAAGGGCCACCATGGCGTGACCTTGTCCAAGGAAGATTGGGATCGCCTCTACACCTGGATCGACCTCAACGTCCCCTACTTCGGCACTTGGACCGAACGTGGTGCACAGCAGCGTTACATCCAGAGCCGTCGCGACTACGAAAAGCGTTTGGCAGACTTGGATTACAACCCCGAAGCAATTATCAACCCCTACAAGCCGGGTACCATTGCCTTCGAAGCACCTGCTGCTCAGGCTCAGCCTGCCGCAACCGCCGCGCCTGCTGATTGGCCCTTTGATGGCGCCGCTCGTCAGGGTGCTGGCACGCGTGAAATCATGACGATCAACATGGGCGGCGACCAGCAGTTGACCTTGGTCAAGATTCCTGCCGGTTCCTTCATGATGGGTTCGAACAGCGAATCGCCTGTGGAAGCACCTGCTCACCCCGAAACGATTGCCAAGTCCTTCTACATGGGCGAAACGGAAATCACGATGGGCATGATGCAGTTGTTTGACCCGACCTTTGAAAACGGCGTCTACGACATGCACTACAAGGATCAGGTGCGTCGCGGTTACTTCGTGAATGACCCGCACTTCCCCGCTATCCGCGTGAGCTATGACAAGGCTGTAGCCTTCTGTGAATGGCTCTCCAAGAAGACGGGCCGCAAGGTGCGTCTCCCGACCGAAGCCGAATGGGAATATGCTTGCCGTGCAGGTACGGCCACCCCGATGAACTACGGCGACTTCAACACCGACTTCTCCAACCACGCCACCCTCGCAGACGTAACCTTGAAGCGCCTCGCCGTGCACGGCATCGACCCGCAGCCGATTCGTAACCCCGATCGTTTCTGGGACTACGAACTCAAGGATCCGCGTTTCTATGACAAGGTCTTGCACTTGGCTAAGGTTGGTTCCTACGCGCCGAACGCCTTCGGCTTGAAGGACATGCACGGTAACGTGGCCGAATGGACCTCTTCGCCCTTCGTCGCCTACCCCAATGGCGCCGCGAGCGAAGCCTATGATCCGTCCCTCCGTGTGATTCGTGGCGGTTCGTGGTATCAGCGTCAGCACCGCGCCACCTCGGCATGGCGTTGGGGTTATCCCACCTGGCAGCGTCCGTACAACGTGGGCTTCCGCGTGGTCATCGAAGACTAAGCGTCACCCCAATCAACAACAATGCGCTCTTGGAGAAATCCGAGAGCGCATTTGTTTTTAGAGGACGTGAATTGAATTAAGGAAGTGAAGTAAATTAGGCCAGCATCCCAACGCGTTGCAGATAGTCCATTACTCCATTCTGCGTATTGGGCAAGGCGTGATAAGGTGTGAGCGCCTTAATCTCAGGCAAGGCATTGCCCATGGCCACACCATGGACGCCACACGTCAACATCCCCACATCATTAAAGTAATCCCCAAAGACCATCGTCTGCTGCGGTTCAACGCCCAGTTGGCGCATCAACGCCTCCAGTGCGTGCGCCTTATCAATGCGCGCCATCTGCACATCCACCCAGTTCGGGCCCGAGAGAATCACACGCACGTCCTCCGAAGCGCAAGGTTGCAACTTGGGATAGAGCTCGGTTGCCGCTTGGGGATGGTAGACCGCCACCTTGCAAATGGACAATGCCGCCACCGACTCAATGGTCTGCCACGTCTGCGTTTCACAGAAGTAACGGGCAATCTCACAAAAATGTTCGGGATAGGCTTGATGAACCCACGCGCAGGTTGCCCCGCAGAGGACAGGCGTTGCACCTGGAATCGCTAACGCGGTTCGCAAGACCTGCTCAAAGGCTGACACAGGGGTTAAATCACAGAAGAAGGGCGTTGGGTCATTGGCCAACTGCGCCAGCGAACCATTCTCAGCGATGAGATCCACCGCCACGCCCACCTCATCAAAACGCTGTTTGAGATTCGCCAATTGGCGACCACTCGCGATGCCCCAGTGAATCCCGCGTTCGCGCAACTGGGTCACCACCTCAACAAAGTTGGGCGGCAATTGATGGTTCGCATCAAGGAGCGTGCCATCCATATCGGTTACAATGAGGCGAATGTCCATCTGCGTTCCTTACAACGTGGCCAACGGCACTGGATGCCCGCCCCCAACGCGTGAGGATTCGGCCGCAAAGGCCATGGCGTGCGCTTGAATACTCGTGTGGAAACGTTCGGCATAGCGATCGGGCGCAAGACTGCGCATAGAGTCAACCCAATCGCGCATCAAGCCCGCGTTACCCAAGACATACGACGTCTCGCGTGTGGCGTTACCGCTCTCCAATGCCGCATCCCACACAAAGGTCTTGCGATCGGTAAAGCGGTGAACCACAATCTTGCGGGCATCGCCAATGATTTCACCCTTGGTCAAAAAGATACGCGTCTCGCGATCGCGTCCCCACGTATGGCTCTCCATGCAATGTTGCACCGTGACGCCATTTTCAAAGAGCAAGTTCACCGTTTGGTGGTCAACCGCATCACTCCCGCAGGCATAGACGCAACGGCCCAAATTGCCTTCAAGGGCGCGTTCAATCCCCTCTGCGGAGGTATCGGGCAAGGCGTAATGCAGTTCGGCACTCTCACGCAATAAGCGAATCGCCGAATACGGACACTTCCGTTCAATCGCCGCAGGACAATCCAAACACCGCCGTGCCGCACCCTGCGGAGCGTGTTCCGAACGGAATTGGTAGAGGTCGCCAAAGCTCTGCACCACCTGACACGGTTGGCGAATCCACCACGCAAAGAGGTCAAAGTCGTGACTGCACTTCTGTAAAATCATCGGCGAGGCCTCATCGGTGTGACCAAAGGGCCCACGACAAAAGGCATGCGCCGCCTTACGATAACCCACGGGTTCCAAATGGCGAATGCTCACCACCTCACCCAAGGTACCGCCATGAATCAACGAGGCAATCTTACGATAGTACGGCGTAAAACGCAGAATATGGCCCACTTGCACAAAACACTTGGATTGGCGCACCGCCTCATCCAACGTCACACACTCCTCCCACGTGGCCCCAACAGGCTTCTCCAAAAGAAGATGCAAGTGCCGCGCCAAGGCTTGCAAGGCGACGGGCGTGTGGAAGCGATCGGGCAACGCAATAATCGCCGCCTCCAAGCCTTCCACCTCCAACGCCCCTTGCCAATCTGCAAAGGTGCGTTCGGGTGGCAGTCCCAACTTCTCAGCCCACGTTTGGCGAACCGCGTCATCGGGTTCGGCAATCGCCACAATCTCTAAATCGTTCGGATGTTCCAACGCCCACTGCGCGTAAATGCGTCCACGGTAACCCATGCCCAAGATGGCGGTGCGATACGGTTCCTTATGGCGAATGGAGTACTCGCATCCACAGTAGATTTGACGATAGAGGCCTAATTCCGCGGCACGCAGATTGGCCTTTTGAAAACCATTCTGCTTCTTAAAATCATACGAAATGAAGCGTTCACCACCGATCTCTCGACCAATCGCGTGCAATAATTGACTGCGTTTATGCGGCGAAATCGTGAGACTCGTAGTAAAGGCCACGCAATTCAAACGGTCCAACGCATCAAAGGCGCGTTGGAGGGAAAAACGAAAACACCGAGCACACCGTGCGCCCCCTTCGGCACATCCTTCAAACCCCTCGGCCACCGCCACTTGCCATGACGCATGATCCGGCAGATCTTCTTCAAAAGGAATGCCCTCTGCACGCGCCAACGCAACCGCCGCCGCACGACGACGCAGATATTCTTGATGAGGGGCAATATTGAAATTGGAAAAGAAA
>JAFYMU010000053.1 GCA_017548245.1 Kiritimatiellia bacterium
CCCCCGTCTGTAATCTGTCGCCCCTTCAGGGCTAAAAGCGCGAAGCAATCTACGACGGCTTAAACAACTTCGCTTTTGTACGGTGCTTTCACCTCTAGCAACTCGTAACTTTCAACCAATCACCAACAACCAACAACTAACAACCAACAACGCCCGTCAGGGCTCTACAGGGCATTACAGAATCTTTTTTCGGATATTTCTGATTTCGAACTAGCACAGTTGTGCGTTTTTTGGTAAATTATTTCCGTAATGGAAGGATATTGACACTATGGCAGATTGTAAAATTGTCCAGGTTACCGACACTGTTTCTTTCGGCACGAAGGCATTGACCTTGATGGCTGGCCCGTGCGTTATTGAGAGCCACAATGCCTGTTTGGAATTGGCAGAAGCACTTGTGGGATTGACGCAGAAGTTGGGCATTCCCTACATTTTTAAGGCTTCGTTTGACAAGGCGAACCGCACGAGCTTGTCGGCTTATCGTGGTCCGGGTCTTGAAAAGGGCTTGGAAACGTTGGCCGAGGTGAAGTCGCGCTTCAATGTGCCGATCGTGACGGATATTCACGAACCCTGGCAGTGCGAACCGGTGGCTGAGGTTTGCGATGTGTTGCAGATCCCGGCGTTCTTGTGCCGTCAGACCGATTTGGTGGTGGCTGCCGCGAAGACGGGCCGCGTGATTAATGTGAAGAAGGGTCAGTTCATGGCTCCGGAAGACATGGTTAACGTGGTGCGTAAGATTGAAAGCGAAGGCAATAATCGCATTGTTTTGATTGAACGTGGCGCCAGCTTTGGTTATCATAATTTGGTGGCCGATATGCGCTCGCTGTTGGTGATGCGCGAATTGGGTTACCCGGTGGTCTTCGATGCAACGCACAGTGTGCAGCGTCCGGGCGGCCTGGGCACGGGTTCTGGCGGCGATGGCCGTTGGGCTCCGGCATTGGCTCGTGCAGCAGTGGCAACGGGTGTGGATGGTCTCTTCATGGAGACGCACTTCAATCCGCCTGAAGCGCTCTCTGACGCAGCCAACGCGATTGCCTTCTCGGCCTTGGAAGACCTCTTGACCAAGCTTCAGAACATTAACAACATCGTCAAAGCCTAATGCGCCTGACTCTTCTTTTAACGCTCCTCTTTGTAGCACTGCACTTGCCAGCGACACCTGCTGGCGAGGCGGTGAGCTCGGATTTGACTCCTGAAACCGATGCCAAGATTAGCGAAGAGGCGTTAGCGCGTTACAGTGCCCCTGGGCAGGTGGGACGTTACAAGGATCTCTTGGAAGCGTTGAAGCAAAATCCTGAAACCATGGGCTCGCCAGCACGTAATCTGCGGTTGCCAGTGCGGAGTTTCCCTGATGGGCGTCCGCAGATTATTGTGCGCGCGACAGATGCGTGGATCACGTTGGACACAACGTTGTTGCGTGGCCGTCAGGTGCATGTGGAACAGTTCCGCGAAGACGGTTCGCTGGAGTCGGTCTTGGATGCCGATGAGATTATTGTGAACCGCACGGCGATGTTGGCCGTGGCGAAGGGCAAGGTGCGTGTGGAACGCGAGGGGGATGTCCTGATGGGCAATGGCGCCTTGGTGGATTTGGAAGCCAATTACCTCCGCGTGATCAAGCAGGCTTGCATTACGACCCAACGCATGGGTGATGTGAAACTCACCGAACGTGGCATTTTTTAAGGATGAACTTATGAAAAAACACCTCTTACTTCTCTCGTTGATTTTGGCCGCCGTGGTGCATGCCGAGGCTGATGATGGTATGGCAGCGGCACGTGAAGCACTCCTCTCGCCCAATAAGCCGGCGCAGAAGGCGGTGGCGATTCGCGACACCAAGATTACGGCTGACCACATGGAGTACAACTACAAGGAATCGGTGGCAATCTTGACCGATCATGTGGTGGTGGATGATGCCCGTTTCAATTTAACCGCCGACAAGCTCTTTGTCTTTTTGGAAAGCGCGAACACCCTTGACCGTTTGCTTGTGATTGGCAACGTGAAGGTGACGAACGACGATCGCCGCGCCGAATGTGACAAGGCCGTCTACATCAAGGCTGAAGAGCGTTTGGTCTTGAGTGGCCACGCGAAGTTGATGAGCATGGACAAGAACGGCAAGCCGCGCACCGTGGCAGGCGATAAGATTACGATTTGGACCAAGAAGGGCGACCAGCGTATGGAAGTCTATCCCAATCCGGAGTTGATCATTCCGGCAGGCTCCACCGATGGTCTTAAGGATATGATGTAATGAGCGAGACCGTCTCCAAAAACCCTGAAATTGTGGCCACCGGGCTCAAGAAGATCTACGGCGATCGCACCGTGGTTCACAACATCTCGTTGACCGCAGGCTGTGGCGAATGCGTGGGCCTTTTGGGTCCGAATGGCGCAGGTAAGACGACGACCTTCTACATGGTCGTGGGTTTGGTGCGCCCCGATGGTGGTCAGGTGACCTTCCGTGGCGAAGATATCACGCACATGCCTGTGTATCGTCGTGCGCGCATCGGCTTGGGTTATTTGGCCCAGGAAGCCAGCATCTTCCGTCGTCTCAGCGTGGAAAATAACATCCTCGCCATCTTGGAAACCATGCACCCCACCCGCGCCGAAAAGAAGGAACGCTTGGAAGAGCACTTGACGTCGCTCGGGTTAGCCAAAGTGGCCAAGCAGCCAGCGTATACCCTCTCGGGCGGCGAACGCCGTAAGCTGGAAATCGCCCGCGCCCTTGTGCGCCGGCCTTCGATTCTGATGCTGGACGAACCCTTCGCCGGCGTCGACCCCCTTGCCGTGAATGACATCCAGAACATTGTGCGCGACCTGAAGGCACAAGGGTTGGGTGTGATTATCACTGACCATAACGTGCGTGAAACGTTGGACATCGTGGACCGCGCGTATATCGTGTTTGAAGGCAAAATCCTTTGCGAGGGCACGAGCAACGAGCTCATTAACAACCCTCAAGCAAGACAATCTTATCTCGGTGAAAACTTCCGTATGTAAGAAGTCGCCGAGAGAACAACCAAGCCAATAAAGAAAGGTAGGTTCATCATGACAGTCGAAGTTAATGCACGTCACAAAAACATTTCCGAGGGCTTCCGCGACTATGCGCAAACGCGCGCAAAGAAGATTGGTGAAGCATTCCCCATGGTCGAATCCGTTCGCGTGGTCATGGATTTCCAGAACAACTTCTGCGCCGCTGAAGTGATCGCTCAGCGCAAGGATGAAACGTTTGTCGGCTCTGCCCACACCGAGTCCTCCATGAAGGCCGCTGTGGATATCGCCGCCGCTCGCGTGGAAACCCAGATCCGCAAGAAACGCGCAAAGGCCTATGTGGAACCTGCCCGTAAGGCTGCACAGGCTGCCGAAGCAGCTCGCTAATGCATTGCTGCGCCGCGGAGTGTCATGCTCCGTGGCGCAGGCCCTCTCCTTTTTATGTACGACCGCGCCCGCCCGTTAACGATTAGTAACCTCTCCGTGCCTCAACTCACGGTGGGGCGTTTTTGTGTTATCGGCACGTGGTGCTTTGGGACTCGACGTGGTCG
>JAFYMU010000054.1 GCA_017548245.1 Kiritimatiellia bacterium
CTTCGGGCCAGTAGTGTTTGGGGTAACGCCCGCGCAGGTCTTTACGAACGATTGCATAGCCATTGCTCCAAAACGAGGCCAAGTCCGAGGTGACCTGCACGGGACGTTGGGCAGGGGATAAGAGGTGTAGGAGGATGGGGATTCGCCCATTCGCTAATTTGGGTGTGGCTTTAAGTCCAAAGACCTCTTGTATTTTAACCATGACGTAGGGTTGGTCAGCGTCGTAGTGAATGGTCATGTTCGAACCGCTTGGAACGCAAAAGTGGGTCGGCGCCTCACGGTCAATCTCATATTCGGAGTGGCCACTCTCCGAGAGGAGATGGCGAATCGCGGCATGGAGGCTTTGCCCTGGGTTTTGCGCCAAGAAGTCAATGAGGGCCTCCTCTTGAATGTCTGGATAGGTCGATTCGGGGAGGGCCTTTTTGAGGAAGGCGATACGCGCCGCAAGGGCTTGGGACTGCTTGGTCCACGGGAGTCCAACGTGTTGCAAACGGCAACGTTCGGCCTCAATGCGCAGTTCGGGCGGAATGTTCGTCAGCGGTTTGGACTTGACCACAATGGCACCATAACAAACTTCCTCAGCGGCAATGAGGCGTTCGCTCCCCTTATCCCACTCAATACGGGTGCGCGTGGTGGGCGTTAAGAGCGCGAGGTGCGATTCGCTCAACGGAAAGGCCCAACGGATATCTGCCTCGGCAGTGGCATCGGTCATGCGAACGGCGAAGAGCCAGGGTTCGTTGATGAGCAACGAGTCCGCGGGTAAGGTGGCACCGAAGCCTGCGGCAAGAAGATAACGGCCACCGCTTTGACCACGCCGTTTAGCCAGATGTCCCGGGAAGGCCCAGAGGAGATAGGGCAAGAGTTCGTCCAACGGTAACTTGGGAATCGGCGGCTGTTTGGCCCACTGTGTGGCGAGTTGCCAGATTTCGCGAGGGCGTTCGTCCAAGACTACTTCCACTACGCGACGGAAATCATGAAGGTTGCGCAAGGAGTGGAGGCGTTCGCCCTCTGCGTAAATGGCAGCCAAAAGAGCACCCCCGGCACGGTCAATCGGGGCGAGGCGCAACATCATGGCGGCAAGGGCGGGGTGAACGGGAAAACGGATCATGCGGCGACCGAGGTCAGTGATGCGTTCGTCCGCGTCCATTGCGCCGAGGTCGATGAGCGTCTGACGCGCGGTTCGCCAAGCGGAGGGTGGGGGTGGCGTGAGCCAATCGAGGGTGAGCGAACCCCATTCTGCGCACTGCAAAGCGGTTTGGGTGAGGTCGGCGCTGAGGATTTCGGGGAGGGAGACCTTCGTGAAGGTGAACTCCTCCTGTTGGTTCCAGAGACGATAGCAGACGCCAGGGGCGGTTCGCCCTGCACGACCGGTTCGCTGGGTGATGCGGTCCAACGGAATCTGTTGGGTCACGAGACGTGTCAAACCATTGCGCGAGGAGAATTGGGGCACGCGGGCAAGACCGGTGTCAATGACGACCTCCACGCCCTCAATGGTCAGCGAACTCTCCGCGATGGAGGTGGCCAAGACGATTTTGCGTTCGTTCGGACGGGCTGGGGCAACGGCACGATCTTGTTCGGCAGGGGGGAGCGCGGCATAGAGGGGCGCGATGTGCACATTTGGTGGAAGCGCTTCGGCACGCAGATGGTCGGCCAGCGCTTTAATCTCACCTTCACCGGGCAGGAAGACGAGGAGCGAACCCGTTGTTTCGCGCAATGCCTTCAGCACGGCTGTCAAGGGCGAGAGGTGGCCACACCAACGAATCTCCACGGGATAGGCTTTGCCCGGAATGTCCAAGAAGGTGGCCTTAGGAAGTATCTCCTTTTGGAGCGTTGCCGACATGAGAATCAAGCGCAAATCGGGACGAAAACTCTCGCGTACCTCCTTCAATAACGCAAAGGCGGTATCAAGGGCAAGGGCGCGTTCGTGGAATTCGTCAAAGATGATGAGGCCCACATCGGAGAGTTCGGGGTCTTCCAGGATGCGCCGTGTGAGGAGGCCTTCGGTGAGAAACTCAATCCGCGTTTGGTCGCTCACACAGGAATCTAGGCGAACTCGCCAGCCGATGGTTTCGCCTGGCTTTTCACCGCGTTGTTGGGCAATGTACAGTGCGGCGCGACGTGCGGCCAAACGGCGAGGTTCAAGCACCAGTATCTTTTTGCCTGCCATCCACGGTTCGTCCAAGAGCGCAGGCGGAATCGTGGTGGTCTTACCGGTGCCAGGAGGCGCAACCAAAACCACGGGGTGATTGGCGACAAGCGCTTTGCGAAGATCGGTTAAGTCAAGGGCCATAAGCGGTGAAGGAAAAACGGTAAAAGCGGTGCTTTTGAAGGGGTTTGAATCGAGGCTCAATTGGGGTTTGAATCGAGGCTCGATTGAGTTGCAATCGAGGTTCAATTGATCGTCAATCGAGGCTCGATTGCAGGGGTAAAACAGGCTCGATTGAAAGTGGCTTCAATGTGGGTTGGAAAGCGTAGAATTTAAGAGACGGCCTACTGCGGAGTAGACCGTCTCTCAAGGTTGGGTGAGGGGGTGTTAGTCTTCAAAACGAACCGTTGCGGCGTAAGCGTGAGCATCCAACCCCTCCAGCGCGCCAAAGGTTTCAATGGCGGCACGGGTTTCGGCCAAATCTTCCTTGGTGAAACTCACGAAGGAACTGCGACGGCGGAAGGTTTCGGCGGTCAAACCGCTGAACATACGCGCGGCACCACCGGTCGGCAAGACGTGACTGGGACCTGCCACGAAGTCGCCCGCACTTTCAGGCGTCCAGTAACCCACGAAGACCGCGCCCGCGCAATTGATGAGCGGCAACAAGGTGTCGGCATTGGCGGCTTGAAGTTCGAGGTGTTCGGCGGCAAAACGGTTGCAGAGCGTGACGCCATCGGTGGCCAAATCGGGCACCACCGCGAAGAGCATGCCGTTGTTCTGAATCATGCGTTCGATGATTTCGCGACGATTGCGAATGGCGGTCTGACGAATGACTTCGGCCTTCACTTCTTCGGCGAAGGCGGCGGAGTCGGTTACCAAGAGGCTCTTTTCGAGGCCGCTACCGTGTTCGGCCTGCGACAACAAGTCCGCGGCGACCCACTTGGCGCGTGCTTCACGGTCAGCCAAGACGCAGATTTCGGAGGGGCCTGCCACCTGGTCGATGGCAACTGTACCGTAGACCTGACGCTTGGCGGCGGTCACATAGGCGTTACCCGGGCCAGCGATGAGTTCCACAGGGGCAATGCCTGCGCCGTAGGCCATCAAACCGATCGACTGAATGCCACCCACGCGGTAGATTTCCGTAGCACCCGCCACGCGCAAGGCGTAGAGGAGGGGTGCGGAGACCTCCAAACCGTTACGGCTCGGGGTGCACGCCACGATTTCCTTCACGCCGGCGGCCTTGGCGAGGACGACGGTCATCAATGAGGTCGAGGCCAACGGCGCGGTGCCACCGGGGATGTAGACACCCACGCGGTCCATCGCATGGAAACGTTCGCCCAAGAGACCGCCCTGCGGGGTCGGGATGGTCCAGTCGGGACGGAGACCCGCCTTGGCGAAGACCTCAACGCGTTCGGCGGCTTGATGGATGGCGGCCTTCACCGTTTCATCACAAGCGGCTTCGGCGGCATCGAGTTCAGCCTCGGTTACGCGCATCTGTTCGGCGGTCATGTGGGCGTTGTCAAAGGTTGCGCAAGCTTCCAAGACGGCGTCCACACCGCGTTTACGAATGGCTTCTAAGCACTTGGCAGCGGCGGCCTCTGCGCGTTCGTCAAAGGCGGGACGACGTAAGAAGGCTTCCACGGTTTCGGTGGGGTTGCTCACTTGCCAATTCAGGATCGGAATCAAATCGGGATTCATAAGCGTGTTATTGAAGGGGTGTTTAAGAAAAACAAAAGCTTTGGATTTGTAATTCCAGATGATAAAAAATTTGGTGCAGATATTTTTATTTCAAAGAAATATTTTGGTAAGG
>JAFYMU010000055.1 GCA_017548245.1 Kiritimatiellia bacterium
CACGGCGACCGTCTCGTGGCCGATGACCCTGCAATGTACGCTGGCATCGCTAAGATCGGCGACGAACGCGTGGTCATCGTGGGTCACCGCAAGGGGCGCACCCCTGAAGAAAAGGTGGCAAGCCGTTGGGGTATGGCCAATCCGGATGGTTACCGCAAGGCTATGCGCATCATGCGTTTGGCAGAAAAGTTCCAGCTCCCGATCGTCGCTCTCGTGGACACCTCGGGCGCATTCCCTGGTCTTGACGCAGAAGAACGCGGTCAGGCCGAAGCTATCGCTAAGAACCTCGCCGACATGTCGGTCTTGAAGACCCCGATCGTGGTGGTCGTGACCGGTGAAGGTGGTTCGGGTGGTGCACTCGGTATCGCCGTGGGTGACCGCATCCTCATGCTCGAACACGCTGTGTACTCGGTGATCAGCCCTGAAGGTTGCGCATCGATTCTCTGGCGCGACGGCAAGATGGCTCCTGTGGCCGCTGAAGCCCTCAAGATTACCTCTTCTTGGTTGAAGAAGCTCGGCATCGTGGATGACATCATTCCCGAACCCAAGGGTGGCGCACACACCGCTCCTGCTAAGGCTATCGAAACCGTGAAGCAGGCTGTCGTGGCGGCAATTAAAGAACTCAAGAAGATCCCCGTGGAAACCTTGGTCGACCAGCGCTATGCGAAGTTCGCCGCCATGGGTCGCTTCGGTAAATAAGTTTCACGACCATGGCTACTGCTCTGATTCTTTCAGACGGTAAACCTGGACATGAAAATCAGTCCAAGGCTCTAGCAGAGGGCCTTGGATTTTCTTTTCAGATCCAGCAATGCGTTTACCCCAGCAAAGCGAAGAAGACGCTTTCCTATCTGTGCGACCGTCTCGGCCTTAACCCTGACTTAACTGGCATCTTGCCTGAAGTCACCGAGCGCATCGCAACAGAACGCCCTGCCATCCTGATTGGTGCAGGCTCTAATACCTTTTATTCACTCAAGCTCTTGCGTCGAAAATTCAACATCCCTTGTGTTGCCATTCTGACGCCTGGCGGTTATGCACTCAAGGGATTTGATGCCATTTTGGCTCCAGCCTTTGACAACCCGCCTGTTCGTGCGAACGTCATCCAGATTCCCACCAACCTCACCCCTGCGCGTCCCGACTTCTATCAAACGCAGACAGAAGCCTTCTTCGAACGCTATACGCCCCAGAAGAAGCGCGCCGTCGGTATCATTATCGGTGGCAAGAATCCAATCGCAGATGTCACCGCAGAATGGTTGCAAGAACAGTTGACGCAACTCTTTGACGCGACGCCCGATTGCGAACATTGGGTAACCACCTCGCGTCGCACCTCGCCTGAAGCGGATGCCGTCATCGACAGTTTCCCCTTTGACTACAAACTCATCTTCTCGCGCGAACGCTTCAACCCCATTCCCGCCTTTGTTACCCAATGCGAACGCCTCTTCGTCACTGCAGAATCCACCGGGATGCTCAGTGAAGCCGTGGCGATTGGCAACGCAAAGGTGGAAGTATTGGATAATTTGTCCGTCACAACGGGCAAGTTCGCACGTTTTGTCAAACAACTCTGTGATGAAGGCTACGCCCACCGTTTTGATGGCACGCTGGGAGACACCGCACGTAAGGTGGATCTCACGCCTGTAATTGAACGCGTGAAGGCGATGCTTGACTGAATCCACACCCCTTAAAAGTTTCATCGCTTTACAACGATAACGCCCATCGTGGCGTAAGTATGTTACAATAAAGACGTTATTCTGCACATTTAATCTTGAAGGAGTATCAATGAAGACGATTGCAATCGGATGCGACCATGCTGGCGTAGCCCTCAAGGCAAAGCTCGTAAACTATCTCGAAGGTCGTGGTCTCTCCGTAACGGATGTCGGTTCCTTTGACGCAACTGCGGCCGACGATTACACCGATTTTGCTGTTCAAGTTTGTGAAGCCGTCGTAGAAGGCAAGGCCGACCGTGGCGTGTTGCTTTGCTCGACGGGCATCGGCATGAGCATCGTGGCCAACCGTTTCACGGGTGTGCGCGCTGCCATCGTGACCGATGACGCGGTCGCCCAACTCTGCCGCGAACACAACAATGCCAACATCGTGATTCTCTCTGCCCGCGCATTGAACGAAGAAGCCGCTATTCGTGCCCTCGGTTTGTGGCTCGACACGCCCTTCTCGGAAGCCGAACGCCACGTGCGCCGTTTGGCAAAGTGTGACCGCGCTGGCCGTTTGGCTGAAGCCTCCTTGCTCGCCAAGGCGGACCCCGAAGTACACGCCGCAATCGTTGCTCAGATTCAGCAGGAAGATGACACCATCAACCTCATCGCCTCTGAAAACTACACCTCTGCAGCCGTGCGCGAAGCTCAGGGCTCGGTGCTTACCAACAAGTACGCAGAAGGTTATCCGGGCAAGCGTTGGTACTCGGGTTGCATCCCTGTGGACACCGTTGAACAATTGGCAATCGAACGCGCCAAGCAGCTCTTCGGTGCTGAAGCGGCAAACGTTCAGCCGCACTGCGGTAGCGCCGCAAACATGGCCGTTTACTTCGCCATGTTGCAGCACGGCGACACGATTCTCTCCATGAGCCTTGACCAGGGTGGTCACCTCAGCCATGGTTCGCCCGTCAACTTCTCGGGCAAGCTCTACAACATCGTCCCCTACACCGTTGACAAGGACACCGAATGCTTGGACTACGATGCCATCGAAAAGATTGCAGAAGAGGTCAAGCCGCGTTTGATCCTTGCGGGTGCTTCGGCCTATCCGCGCACCATTGACTTCGCACGCTTCCGCGCGATTGCCGACAAGGTGGGCGCCTACTTGATGGTTGACATGGCCCACATCGCAGGGTTGATCGCTGGTGGCGTCCACCCGTCGCCGGTGCCGCATGCTGACTTCGTTACCACGACCACGCACAAGACCCTCCGCGGGCCTCGCGCGGGCCTCGTGCTCTGCAAGGAAAAGTACATCGCCGCCATCAATAAGAGCGTCTTCCCTGGCATCCAGGGTGGCCCGCTTGAAAACGTGATTGCCGCAAAGGCCGTCTGCTTCAAGGAATGGTTGCAGCGCGATGCACACGCTTACGCAAGCCAGATTGTTGCCAACACGAAGACCTTGGCTGAAGTGCTTCAGGCAGAAGGGTTCCGTTTGGTCTCTGGTGGCACCGACAACCACCTCTTCTTGGTTGACGTGAAGGCCTCGGGCATCACGGGCAAGGTGGCCGCAGCGGCGCTTGATAACGCCGGCATCATCTGCAACAAGAACACGATTCCGTTCGACACCGAAAGCCCCTTCGTCACCTCTGGTATCCGTATCGGTTCGGCCGCTGTCACCACGCGTGGCATGAAGGAACCCGAAATGCGCCAGTTGGGTGCATGGATTGCCGCAATCCTCAAGAACCCCGAAGACGAAGCACTCCAGGCAACGGTTCGTGCCGAAGTGCGTAAGTTGGCCGCTCAGTTCCCCGTTCCGTAAGGACTCTTCCAATGCCCGCATCCGACAAAGCAACGCTTGTGCTCGTCTCTATTGCCATTGCCATTGGCGTGGCAATAGGGTTCTACTCTGGTTACCTGGGTCGCGAGACCAAGCAACCTGGCGAGGCGATTCGCACGTCGGATGCAACGGGTCATTGGAAACGTCACGCGGAGCCCGCCTCCAACATCAATGCGGAAATCTTAACCAATACGCGCATTCGCCTTGTGATGCAAGCCATCCCAACCTATGCGCTCCTCAACGCAGGTTCGCTCCCAACCACCCTTGATGATCTCGTAACCGATGGCCTCTTGGGCAAAGATATGATTCGTGATGGTTGGGATCGTCCCCTACGCTATACCACCGATGCCGAAAAGGCCACCTACACGGTGCGCTCGCTCGGTTCGGATGGCTGTCCGTCGGATGACGATATTCCGACCGAGTAACGCAACCGCCTCTCACAACAGCGCACCTTCCTCTCGTTTCATCCTTTGGGTGACGATGCATTGTTATGCAAAAACTTCTGCTTCTTCATGTCGCTGCGCTAGGTTATGACCTCTTAAAGGCCCACGGCGTTACCACCCTCGCAGGGCTTCCCATCCAATCCCTTACCACAACCGCACCCGCTGTCACCTGTACGGCGCAAGCGACGTTGCGCACCGCCCTGCCCCCTCAAGCCCATGCGATGCCGTCCAACGGCCTCTTCGTGCGCGACCTTTACCAATCGCAATTCTGGAATCAATCCGCACGCCTTGTGCACGGCCCTCGCATTTGGGAGCGCTTCCGCGCAAAAGGGGGCACCGTAGGCCTCTACTTCTTCCAACAATCCCTCGGCGAATCGGTTGACGAGATCCTCTCTCCCGCCCCCATCCACACCCACGGTGGCGGCTTAATCATGGCAACCTATAGCCAACCCCAATCGTTGCTCAACGGCAAGAATCCGGTTCCCTTATGGCAGTACTGGGGACCGCTTGCCTCTCGCAGGGTTGGCCGCGCCATCGTACGCACCCTGATGCTACGCCTTGAACAAGGCAACGCGCCCGATCTCTGTTGCGTCTATTTGCCAACCCTAGACTATGATTTGCAACGTTACGGCACGCAGCATCGCAAGATTCCCGCCAATGTGCGCGATGTCGTCAACCAAATTGAGGTCCTTGCCGCCGTTGCGCGCCAACACGATTACGAGCTGCTCATTGTCGGCGACTACGCCATCACCGATGTCACTGGCCCCGTTTGCTTCCCCAATCGCGCCCTTCGCGAGGCGGGCCTCTTTCAAACGCGCACCATTCGCGGCATGCACTATCCCGACTTCTACCAGTCGGAGGCCTTTGCACTCTGCGACCACCAGACGGCGCTCGTCTACTGTTCCGACTCGGCGAACCGCGAACGCGTTCGTACATGCCTTGAAGCGCTGCCCGAGGTTGACACCATCGAACCCGACTTCGCAGGCGCGGACTTCCACCTTACCGCAAAACCCGGTTCGTGGTTCGCCTATCCCTGGTGGGAAACCGCCTCCGAAGCCCCCGATTATGCCACGCATGTGGACATCCACAACAA
>JAFYMU010000056.1 GCA_017548245.1 Kiritimatiellia bacterium
GCTCGGCATCATTGGTTAATTGAACCCCATTTTGAACATTAAAGGAATTGAATCATGTCCGCAAAGCAAATGAAATATGAGGGCGATGCCCGTCAGGCTATTCTCAATGGCGTGAGCAAGTTGGCCAAGGCTGTGGCCACCACGCTCGGCCCCTCGGGTCGCAATGTCATCATCGACAAGAAGTTCGGTTCGCCCCACATCACCAAGGACGGCGTCTCTGTGGCTAAGGAAATCGAACTCCCTGATCCCTTCGAAAACATGGGCGCTCAGATGGTTCGTGAAGTCGCTTCCAAGACGAACGACGTCGCTGGTGACGGTACCACCACCGCAACCATCCTCGGCGAAGCCATTTACCGCGAAGGTTTGAAGAATGTGACCGCTGGCGCCAATCCGCAGGCTGTGAAGCGCGGTATTGACAAGGCTGCCGCAGCTGCCGTGACGGCAATCGCAGCACTCGCCAAGCCCGTGTCGACCAACGAAGAAGTGGCTCAGGTGGCCACCATCTCTGCAAACGGTGATACCGAAATCGGCGCCATCATCGCAGACGCAATGGACAAGGTTGGCAAGGACGGCACCATCACCGTGGAAGACGGCAAGACCACCGAAATGACCTCTGATGTCGTGGAAGGTATGCAGTTCGACAAGGGCTACCTCAGCCCCTACTTCGTGACCGCAGCCGAAAGCATGGAATGCGTGTTGGACAACCCCTTCATCCTCATCTACGAAAAGAAGATCTCCAACCTCAACGACATGCTTCCCCTCCTCCAGGGCGTGGCAAAGAGTGGTCGTCCGCTCCTCATCATCGCTGAAGACGTGGAAGGCGAAGCCCTCGCAACGTTGGTGGTGAACAAGCTCCGCGGCACGCTCCAGATCTGCGCAGTGAAGGCTCCTGGCTTCGGCGATCGTCGTAAGGAAATGCTCAAGGATATCGCAATCCTCACGGGCGGCCAGGTGATCTCTGAAGATCTCGGCATCAAGTTGGAATCGGTCACCGTGGATCAGCTCGGTACCGCTAAGCGCGTCACCGTGGACAAGGAAAGCACCACCATCGTTGAAGGCGCTGGCAAGACCTCCGAAATCCAGGGTCGCGTGGCTGAAATCAAGCATCAGATCGACACCACCTCCTCTGACTATGACCGCGAAAAGCTCCAGGAACGCTTGGCTAAGCTCGCTGGTGGCGTGGCCGTAATCAAGGTGGGCGCTCAGACTGAAGCCGCCATGAAGGAAAAGAAGGATCGCGTGGATGACGCCTTGCACGCAACCCGTGCAGCCGTGGAAGAAGGCATTGTGCCCGGCGGTGGCGTTGCCCTCATCCGTTGCCAGAAGGCTGTTGAAGATTGCGCCGCTGCACTCTGCGGTGACGAAAAGATTGGCGCCGAAATCCTCGGCCGCGCAATGGAAGCGCCTCTCCGTCAGCTCGTGCAGAACGCTGGCCTCGAAGCCGCACTCATCGTTGAAAAGGTGAAGGGCGCAGAAGGTAACAACGGTTACAACGTGGCAACCGGCGAATTCGTCGACCTCGTCAACGCTGGTGTCTTGGACCCCGCTAAGGTGACGCGCTCTGCGCTCCAGAACGCAGCCTCCATCGCAGGCCTCCTCCTCACCACCGAATGCATGATCACGGAAATTCCCGAACCCAAGACGGCCGCTCCGGCAATGCCTGACGGCGGCATGGGCGGCATGATGTAATTCGCTTCTGAAGCCATCATACAAACAAACGCACGTTCCTCTCGGAGCGTGCGTTTTTCTTTATGTTTTTAGCAGTGTTAGCCGCCCATAAGAGCACCCTGGCCTTTTAAACGAACGCTTGAAATCGCGTTTCCACCGTTCTGCTAAACAACAAACAACCCGCAATCGCCCGAAGAGCGAAGCAGCAAACAACATTTTAAAGGTAGAAAAATGCGCTTGAATGTGCGATTTAACTTGACTTTTTAGGGTTATTTTCAGTATTCTTTTGGTATTCATTTGTGGCAGTGTCTGCGCGAGCGCGCTGAAGGGCTGCCAAGAAACGACAAGGAGTAATTAGAAATGTCCATCAAAGTTGGCATCAACGGTTTCGGCCGCATCGGCCGCATGGTTTTCCGCGCAGCGGTTGAAAACTTCAACGACGTCGAGATCGTCGGCATCAACGACCTCCTCGATCCCGATTACCTCGCATACATGTTGAAGTATGACTCGGTGCACGGCCGTTTCGACCACGAAATTGCTATCGACGGCAACACCCTCATCGTGGATGGTAAGAAGATCCGCCTCACCGCAGAAAAGGATCCTGCTCAGCTCAAGTGGGACGAAGTCGGCGCTGAAGTCGTCGTCGAATCCACCGGTCTCTTCCTCGATGACGCTTCTGCTCGTAAGCACATCGAAGCAGGTGCTAAGAAGGTTGTTATGTCCGCTCCCTCCAAGGACGCAACCCCGATGTTCGTGTACGGCGTGAACCACACCACCTACGCTGGTCAGGACATCATCTCCAACGCTTCCTGCACCACCAACTGCTTGGCTCCTATCGCCAAGGTCCTCAACGACAAGTTCGGTTTGAAGCGCGGTCTCATGACCACCATTCACGCTGCAACCGCTACCCAGAAGACCGTGGACGGTCCCTCCAAGAAGGACTGGCGCGGTGGCCGTGGTATCCTCGAAAATATGATTCCTTCTTCGACGGGTGCTGCTAAGGCTGTGGGCGTGGTTCTTCCTGAACTCAAGGGCAAGCTCACCGGCATGTCCGTCCGCGTTCCTACTTCCGACGTTTCCTTCGTGGACTTGACCTGCGAACTCAACAAGGAAGCTACCTACGCTGAAATCTGCGCTGCCATGAAGGAAGCTGCAGAAGGCGAACTCAAGGGCGTGCTCGGCTACACCGCTGACGCAGTGGTTTCCACCGACTTCCGTGGCGAAGTTTGCACCTCCACCTTCGACGAAAAGGCTGGTATCCAGCTCGATCCTACCTTCGTCAAGGTTTGCGCATGGTACGACAATGAATGGGGTTACTCCAACAAGGTCGTCGAAATGTGCCGCGTGATCGCTAAGTAAGTTTCATCTTACCGACGATAAAAGGTTCCGGCACGCGCCGGAACCTTTTTCTTTTTAAGCAGTCAATCTTCTTTTTTGATAGGCTTTCACCATCCTCCACCGTTAACTCATTCCAAACGTATGCAAGCGCTTCACTTTCTCTCTAACCAACCCCTGCTTGTTGAGCAAGCCATCCATGTGGTTCGTACCTTACAACAAGCAGGTTTCATTGCCTACTTTGCGGGTGGCTGTGTGCGCGATGCATTACGGCAAGCGCCCGTCAAAGATATTGACATCGCGACCTCGGCCACGCCTGAAGAGGTGGCCGCCCTCTTCCCCGCCCAAAGCATTGGCGTTGGGAAAAGCTTTGGTGTGATGTTAGTTGTCCTCAATGGTATTTCCTATGACGTGGCAACCTTCCGAACCGATGGCGGCTACCAAGATGGACGTCACCCCGAGTTCATCACCTATGACACCGCGGAACACGATGCGCAGCGACGCGACTTTACCGTAAACGCGCTCTTTTACGATCCAATTGCACAATCCATCATTGACTATGTTGGCGGCGTTGCCGACTTAGAAGCAGGTGTGTTGCGCGCAATTGGTACGCCGCGTCTACGGTTTCAAGAGGACCGCCTGCGCCTGTTGCGTGCGATTCGCTTCGCCACCGTCTGCAATTGGAAGATCGACCCCCAAACGTGGCAAGCGCTTTGCGATGAGGCACCCCACTTAATGTGCGTGAGTATCGAACGCATCCATGTGGAATTTATCCGTATGTTGTGCGAAGCGGAGGATCCCGGAGAGGCGCTCCATCTTTTGCGCATCAGCGGTCTTCTCCAACGCTTCTTTCCCGAATTAGTGGCACTGCACGGTTGCCTCCAAGACCCCATTTGGCATCCCGAAGGGGACGTCTGGCAGCACACCGTCAAGATGTTACAACGCATTCCCAAGAAACGTGACCCCGAACTCGTTTGGTCGGTCCTACTCCATGACATTGGCAAACCCGCCGCACTCATTGTTGACCGCAAACCTGACGGTTCGCCCTGGCACCGCACCCCCAATCACGCCTCGATTGGCGCTCAAATGGCCGAATCCATCCTGCGCCGTTTCAAAGCGTCCAATGACGCGATTGAACGCATCACTACCGCGGTGCGTTATCACATGCAATTTGTTGAAATCCAAAAGATGCGACAATCCTCGTTGCGTCAAATGTTGGGCCGTCCAACCATTGAGTTGGAACTCGCCCTGCACCGTTTGGACTGCCTCTCCTCGCACGCGAAGTTAGACCTCTACGATTACGCAAGGGAAAAATTGGACGCCTTTGCGGGCGAACCCGTTTTGCCGCCTCCTGCCTTGACAGGTAAAGATCTCATTGCCTTGGGTTACAAGCCCTCGCCCGCCTTCGGCCGCCATCTCAAAAAGGCCTACCAAGCACAACTTGAAGGCGCCGATCGAGCCACCCTCCTCGTAGAAGCCCTCTGCCAAGCGCCCGGCCACTCCAACCGTGCCAAACGCATCGCCTTTGTGCTCAACGCAGATGGTTCCATCCCCTTACCGAAGGCATGGGAAACGCGCGGCGAACATCCCGATTGGGAGGTTGCCCTCATTGTTGTTCCTGGAATTTATTGGAATCAGCCTACACCAGAGGGGGCGCGCGTCTTACGACTCGTCACCGATTGCGCAGGCAAGACCGATTATCCGGCCGCCAAGACCTTTGATCTCTTGATTCTTGATGCGGCACAAGCCGAACCCGACCTGTGCAACGTGGCAACCGCCACCTTACTGGTTTAAATTAAACGCAACAAAACCACACCAAACCGCCAACACCGAGTGCCAAGCAGTAGAAGCCGAAGCGCCAAAAGTGTTGGCGGTTCAGCAAACGCACCATCCACGCCACACTGGCATAACCCACAATACCTGCGACAACAAAGCCCGTGATCGCCAGCCCCGCCGTCAATCCTTCAAAGGCACTCGCTTGACCCTCTCCCAACATACGCACAATGTGCAAGAGATTGCCTCCGATAATGACGGGCACCACCATCAAGAAGGAAAAAGCTGCGGCGCGTTCGGACTGCACCCCTAAGAAACGCGACATCGCGATTGTGCTCCCACTGCGCGAAACGCCAGGCAACATCGCAATCGCCTGCGCCACACCCATGGCGACACCACGCATGGGCGTCACCTCGCGACCACGATCACTGCCCCAACGGCGCGTTGCCAAAAGAAGTAAACCCGTAAAGATCAAACTACAACAAACAAAGACTGGCGACTCTGCGGCGGCTTCCAAGGCATCTTCAAAGCAAAGCCCAAGAATAACAGCTGGAATCATGGATAAAAGGATAGCAACGGCGAACGTCCAAGCACTTTTTTCGCCACGCACCAACCCCACTGTAACCTCTTTCAAGAGCTTACGATAAAAGAGTAAGACCGCCACAAGCGTTCCACCATGAAGCAGCAACTCGACCCCCAACCCACTCATTGCCGTAAAGTCCAAAAAATGTTTGGCCAACACCAAATGGCCCGATGAACTCACGGGAAGAAATTCGGTCAACCCCTGAACGATGGCAAGCAAAATCATTTGAAAATAGGTATTCATGGCGCACAGTATAGCATTTCATACGTGTAAAAACCGTTTTCTTTTGCGATTTTAGGCACATTGTGTTATACTTACGCGCGTTTTTATTAAGAAAGCGAGTCACTATGCATCCTTATCGCACCCATACTTGTAACGAACTCCGCGCAGCTGATGCCGGCAAGACGGCCCGTATCTCGGGTTGGGTCTTCCGCAAGCGCGACCATGGTGGCATTCTGTTTATCGACCTCCGCGACCATTATGGTTTGACCCAGGTTGTTGTTCACCCGAGCCGCAGCTTCTTTGCAGACATTGAAAAGGTGAAGCTCGAGAGCGTCATCACCGTGACGGGTAATGTCATTTTGCGTGAACCCTCCACCATCAACGCCGAATTGCCCACCGGCGAAATCGAACTCGTCGCTGACGAATGCGTGGTGGAATCGGCCGCTGAAACCACCCCCATTTACATCCCGGACGAAAACGAACCCGCAGAAGAGCAGCGTTTGACCTATCGCTACCTCGACTTGCGTCGTGAACGCGTCCACAAAAACATCGTCTTGCGTTCCAAGCTCATCAGCTTCTTGCGCAAGCAGATGGAAGAACACGGTTTCAACGAATACCAGACCCCGATCTTGACCTGCTCAAGCCCCGAAGGTGCCCGTGACTACCTCGTGCCGTCGCGCGTTCACCACGGTAAATTCTACGCTTTGCCGCAGGCTCCCCAGCTCTTCAAGCAGCTCTTGATGGTGGCAGGCTTTGACCGTTACTTCCAGATCGCACCTTGCTTCCGTGACGAAGACTCGCGCGCCGACCGTTCGCCGGGCGAATTCTACCAGCTCGATATCGAAATGAGCTACGCCACGCAGGAAGACGTCTTCGCCGTGGTTGAAGATGTGCTCAGCAAGGCCTTCGCTGAATTCTCTCCCGCAGATTGGCAGATTGACCAGGCTCCTTGGCGCCGCATCCCCTACCGCGAAGCCATGTTGACCTACGGTTCGGACAAGCCCGACTTGCGCAACCCGCTCAAGATTATCGACGTGACCGAACTCTTCGGCAAGTCTGGCTTCGGTGCCTTCGCAAAGGCTGTTCAAGGTGGCGCAATCGTGCGTGCACTCCCCGTTCCGGGCATCAAGAACAAGCCCCGCAGCTTCTTTGACAAGCTCGAACCCTGGGCAAAGCAAGAACTCGGCGCTAAGGGTCTCGCTTATCTCGTGTGGGACACCGACAAGATCAAGGGCCCCATCGCCAAGTTCCTCACCCAGGAAGAACTCGACGCGCTCGCCGCAATGGCCAACCTCAAGGATGGCGACGCGATCTTCTTCATCTGCGACTCCGCAGAAAAGGCTCCCACGATGATGGGTGCCCTCCGCAAGAAGATGGGTATCGACCTCGACCTCATCGAAAAGAATGCTTACCGCTTCTGCTGGATCACCGACTTCCCCTTCTTCGAAAAGGACCCCGAGACTGGTGCAACCATCTTCTCGCACAACCCCTTCTCGATGCCTCAGGGCGAAATGGAAGCGCTCTTGACGAAGGATCCGCTCGACATCTTGGCTTACCAGTACGACGTGGTCTGCAACGGCATCGAACTCTCCTCTGGCGCTGTGCGTAACCACCGCCCCGACATCATGTACAAGGCCTTCGAAATCGCAGGTTACGGCCCTGAAGTGGTGGAACAGAAGTTCGGCTGCTTGTTGAACGCCTTCAAGTACGGCGCACCGCCTCACGCAGGTGTCGCTCCCGGCGTGGACCGCATGGTCATGCTCTTGGCTGGCGAAGAAAACATCCGCGAAGTCATCGCCTTCCCGATGAACCAGAAGGCTGAAGACTTGATGATGCACGCACCTGCCGAAGTCACCGAAAAGCAGTTGCGCGAACTCCACATCACGATTCGCCCCCACGGTGGCCAGCCCAAGCCGGCAACGCCCGCCAACTAATCTGCAGTTCGTCTGCATCTCACAACGGCACGGTGTCCACCGTGCCGTTTGTTTTTATCCTTGCCTTTTTGAGCAAAGTTTGGTCTAATGGTCTTAACACTACCCCACACCACTACGCGTGTTCCACTTTACCGAGACCGAACTATGATGCGTCATCTCTTTACCCTCTTCTTAATAACCATTAGCCTTCCACTTCTTGCGCAATTAAACCCCAACGCGCTTACTGAAATTAAAGGCGGGAATGCCTATACCCTTAACGAAGAAGGCGCCACCTACACAGTGACAAGCAATGGCACACCTGTCAATGCACGCTTCATTGTCAAAAAATCTGCCAAGTTAATCCTAGACAATTGTCATATTCTTCGAACAAGCTCCACGAGTCCAATCACATTTGACGCAGATAACATAACACTTGAGATTCAGATTCGAGGGGAAAATTCCCTCTGTGCAACTAGAGATAATGAGGCTCTCCCAGTTATCACATCCGCTTCCAATTACTCTCCTACGCTCATCTTCTCCGAAGCACCTGATGCCCCCGCCTCTAGCGAACTCCTCTTACGAGCTTGTGCCGCAATTAGCGCCATCACTCCTCCCATTCAATTCAACGAAAGTGGAACTGTCATCTTTCGCAGTGGCTCTGTTCGTATTGCCACCTCAGACGGAAGAGATCTAAATCCCTATACTATCCCTGCACTTGTCTCTACAAATACTGTCACACTTTGCGGAGGGAGTGTTATCGCCCAAATCAGCCCACGAAGTGACGGAAGCTACATTCCACTCAAAGGCGATAAAGCAAAAGATGTAACCGCTCCCTTATTTACCTGCAATAACTTCACAATGACAGGTGGCCTTTTAACCACGAATGGGAAAAATTTTGCATATGATACAAACATCCTAAAATATGACAAAACTCCCTACGACACGTATTTCTCCTATAACTCGAAAATGATGGAAAATGTTACCTCCGCATCAAACAGTTCATTTTCTGGTGGTATCAAACGCTCTTCTTCTATTTTTTCTTGTTACGGTTTACAACCCAATAC
>JAFYMU010000057.1 GCA_017548245.1 Kiritimatiellia bacterium
CCGATTACGTTCCTCTCTGGTGGTATTACCTCTGCAAAGGGTTTCTATGCTGCGGGCGTAGAGGCTGGCGTGAAGTATGCAAATCGACGCGATGTGGCGTTGATTTGGTCGGAGGTGCCGTGTGTAGCGGCGGGGGTGTTCACCACGAATCTGGTGGCGGCGGCTCCGGTGGTGGTGGATCGCGAACGTTTGGCGGCGGCGCCGTCGGCGCGGGCGATTGCGGTAAACACGGGGTGCGCGAATGCGTGCACGGGCGAACAGGGTTTGGCGGATGCGCGTGCGATTGCGGCGGCTACGGCTGAGTTGGTGGGCGTGGCTGAGGGTGAGGTGTTGGTTTCGAGCACGGGTGTGATTGGCACGTTGTTGCCGGTGGATCGCATTATTGCGGGTGTGGCGAAGGCAAAGGCTGCGTTGGCGCGTGGTGCGGAGGCGGATGAGGCGGTGAGTCGTGCAATTATGACGACGGACACGGTGCCGAAGCGTGCGGCGGTGCAGGTGATGATTGATGGTAAGCCGGTGACCTTGGGCGGTATGTGCAAGGGTGCGGGTATGATTGAGCCGATGATGGCAACGATGCTGGCGTATGTGACGACGGATGCTGCGGTGGATGCGGCATGGTTGCAGCGTGAGTTGAAGGCGGCGGCTGATGTGAGTTTTAACCGCGTGGTCGTGGATGGCGATGAGTCGACGAATGATACGTTGATTTGTTTGGCAAATGGTGCGGCTGGAAATGCGGTGATTACGGATGGTCATCCGGATGCGGCGGCGTTTTCGGCTGCGTTGAAGGCGGTTTGCACGGCATTGGCGAAGCAGATCGTGATGGATGGCGAGGGTGTGAGCAAGTTCGTGACGGTGAAGGTCACGGGGGCTCGCACGGATGCGGATGCGCATTTGGTGGCGCGTGCGATTGCGCGTTCGCCATTGGTAAAGACGTCGTGGTTTGGCTTGGATCCGAACTGGGGTCGCGTGATTTGCGCGACGGGTTATTCGGGTGCTGAGGTGGATGCGCTGAAGGTGCGGATTTGCTACGGCGATGTGTGCGCGTATGATCGCGGCGTGGTGGCCACGGCGGAGGCTTTGGCGGCGATGCAGGAGTTGATGCGTGCGCGAGAATTTGATGTTTCGGTGGATTTGGGTCTGGGCGAGGGCGCAGATACCATTTACACGTGCGATTTGACCTTTGAGTATGTGAAGATTAACGCGGAGTACACAACCTAATGCAAGAGTATATCGATAAGGCCGCTGTGTTAATCGAGGCGGTGCCGTATATCCAGGATTTTAGTGGTAGCCTGGTGGTGGTCAAGGTGGGCGGAAGCGTTCAGGAATCGCCCGAGAACTTGATGCGTTTGCTCAGTGATATCGCGTTTATGCGAACGGTGGGCATTAAGGTGATTTTGGTGCATGGCGGCGGTAAGGCGATTAGCCGTGCAATGGAGCAGGCGGGAATTGCGCCGAACTTCGTGCAGGGTTTGCGTGTGACTGATGAGGCCACGATTGAGGTGGTTGAGAAGGTCATCAAGCACGAGGTGAATGCCAATATCTTGCGTTTGCTTAACAATAATTTCCATGTGTTGGCGCGTCCGTTGCATGGGGATTGGATCTTTACGGTGCGCAAGGTCACGGGCACGGATGCGGAGACGGGCGAACCTCTTGATTGGGGTTATGTCGGTGAGCCGGTGAAGGTGAAGACCGAGGCGATTGCGCAGATGACTGATGCTGGCGTGATTCCCGTCATCACTCCGTTGGGGGTGGGCGAGGAAGCTGGAATGCTTTACAATGTGAACGCGGATATCGCAGCTGTCGCGATTGCGAAGGCGATGCGTGTCCGCAAGCTCGTGTTTATATCTGATGTGCCAGGTCTCCTGCGCGACATCAACGATCCTGGGTCGCTTTTCTCCACGCTGCACCTGGGAGACGTACAAACCCTGAAGGATGAAGGCGTCATTCGCGGTGGGATGCTGCCGAAGATTGATAGCTGTGTCGAGGCAATTGAGGCCGGTGTTCAGCGTGTTCACCTGGTAGATGGGCGGATGCCCCATTCTCTCCTGCTCGAAATCTTTACCAAACAAGGCGTGGGAACGGAGATTAAAGCCGATGAGTAAGAAAGCGGAAGACGTTAAAGCCCTTTACGAACAGTATGTGATGCCGACCTATTCGCCCGCAGTGATGTTGGTGAATGGTACGGGCGATTGTGTGCATGGCGCCAACGGGATGACCTATTATGATTTGACGTCCGGTATCGCAACGTTGGCTTGCGGTCACTGTCATCCTGATGTGACGGCGGCAATCGAAGCGCAGGCAAAGACCATCGCGCACACGTCGAATTTGTATTACAACGAAAAGATGGCCATCTTGGCTCAGACGTTGGGTCGTCTCTCGGGCGGCTATAAGTCGTTCTTCACCAACTCGGGTGCAGAAGCAAACGAAAACATGGTCAAGATCGCTCGTCTCTGGGGTCGCGCCTCGGGTCGTTATGAAGTGATCACCTTCAATAAGAGCTTCCATGGTCGTACGCTGGCAATGTGCGCCGCAACGGCTCAGGCTAAGATTCAGGACGGCTTTGATCCGTTGCCGACCGGTTTTGCTTATGCCGATTACAACGATCTCGAATCGGTCAAGGCAGCCATCAATGAAAAGACTGTGGCGGTGATGATCGAACCCATCCAGGGCGAAGGTGGCGTGATTGAAGCAACGCCTGAATTCCTTAAGGGTCTCGCTGAGCTCTGCAAGGAAAAGAACCTCCTGCTCATGATGGACGAAATCCAGACCGGTATGGGCCGCACGGGCACGATGTTTGCCTGGGAACAGACCGAAGTGAAGCCGGATCTCTTCACGCTCGCCAAGTCGCTCGGTGGCGGTTTGCCGCTCGGTGCGGTGCTCGCTCGCCCTGACATCGCTGACCTCTTGAAGCCGGGCATGCTCGGGACGACCTTTGGTGGCAATCCTTGCGCTTGCGCCGCGGGTCAGGCTGTGATCGAAGTGATTGAACGCGATGGTCTCTTGGAACGCGCTACCGCCGCTGGTGCTGCGCTCCGTGAAGGTCTTGAAGCACTCATGGACAGCTATCCTCAGGTGATGGAAGTGCGCGGTAAGGGTCTCCTTCTCGGCATGGTGATGGAAGGTTCTGCGAAGGAAGTCGTGGACAAGTGCCGTGACTTCGGCGTGCTCTGCTGCACGGCTGGCGAACACGTGGTGCGCTTCCTCCCTCCGTTGAATATCTCCGATAACCACCTCGAAGAGGCTTTGGAAATCGTGGGTGATGCATTGGACGAACTCTTCAACGCTTAATTGCGCCCCATGTTGAACGAACAAGCCCCGACTCTTGTGAGCCGGGGCTTTGTTTTTGTGCCAACGTGTGCCAAGGGGTGGTGGCAGGGTGTGGCACGAAGTGTGCCACGGGAAAAACGGAAGTGTGCCGTTTTGTAGGGAAGGGGAGGGAAAAGTGCGCAATGGGGTTCGTTTTTTGTGGTTTGGCATAGTGCTTGCATCAGGTGAGTGATACGTCTGATGGCGTAGATTGGAGGATTCTGTTATGGAACTGAATAAGATGACTGAAAAGGTGCGCGAGGCTTTGGGGCTGGCGCAACAAGAGGGGATTCGTCGTCAACAGCAAACGATTGAGCCGGAGCATTTGCTCTGGGCGATGTTGGCGCAGGAGCGTGGTCTAACCGAGGGGTTGCTCACGAAGTGTGCGGTTTCGGCTGAGATGGCGCGCGCTAAGTGCGAGGAGGCGATGGGACGTTTGCCGCGCATTACGGGTTCGGCAGAGGCGGATAAGGTCTACATTTCGCAGGCGTTGAACGAGACGCTCGTGGATGCCTTTGATCGTGCCAAACGGATGGGGGACGCGTATCTCTCGACCGAACATTTGCTTTTGGCGATGATCCCGCGCGTGAAGTTGTTGAAGGACTTGGGGCTGACCGAACAGGCGCTCTTGAAGGCGCTCAAGGAGGTGCGCGGTAACCAACGCATCACGAGCGAAAATCCCGAGGAGAGCTACGAGGCGCTGAAGAAGTATGGTCAGGATTTGGTGGAGTTGGCCCGTGCGGGTAAACTCGACCCCGTGATTGGACGCGATACGGAGATTCGCGATGTGATTCGCATTCTCTCGCGTAAGACCAAGAATAACCCCGTGTTGATTGGCGAACCTGGCGTGGGCAAGACGGCTATCGTGGAGGGTTTGGCGCAACGTATCTTGCGCGGCGACGTGCCAGAGGGGTTGAAGGATCGCACCATCTTTGCGTTGGATATGACGGCGTTGATGGCGGGTGCGAAGTATCGTGGCGACTTTGAAGAACGTCTTAAGGCAGTCTTGAAGGAAATCAAGGCGAGCGAAGGGCGCATCATCCTCTTTATTGACGAGATTCACACGATTGTGGGCGCGGGCAAGACAGAGGGTTCGAGTGATGCGGGCAATATGCTCAAGCCGATGTTGGCACGTGGCGAACTGCACTGCATCGGCGCGACAACGTTGGCCGAACACCGTCTCTATATGGAGAAGGATAAGGCTCTCGAGCGTCGTTTCCAACCTGTGATGGTGGGCGCACCGACCGTCGAGGATACCATTAGTATCTTGCGCGGCCTGAAGGAACGCTTTGAGGCGCATCACAATGTGCGCATCCAAGATAGCGCGCTTGTGAATGCCGCCGTGCTGAGTGACCGTTACATTCAGGAACGTTTCTTGCCGGATAAGGCCATTGACCTCTTGGATGAGGCCTGCGCCGCTATCCGCACAGAGATGGATTCGATGCCGGCGGAACTCGACGAACTGAGCCGCAAGGTGATGCGTTTGGAGATCGAAGAGGCGGCGTTGGCTCGTGAAAAGGACGAAGCCTCCGCCCGTCGCTTGACCGAATTGCGCCGCG
>JAFYMU010000058.1 GCA_017548245.1 Kiritimatiellia bacterium
ATGCCGTTGTTGGATGCGTTGAATACGCGCAAGACCTCGCGTCGTACCACGGGTGAAGCGCCGACGCTGCAGCAGTTGGCCGATGTGCTCTGGGCTGCTAATGGCGTGACGCGCCCGGATGGTAAGCGCACGGCACCCTCGGCAATGAACCGTCAAGAGATCGAAATCGCCGTGTTGACGCGTGACGGACTCTTTGAGTGGGATGCGGAGGATAACGAACTCGAACGCGTGACGACTTCGGTGGACCTTTCGGATCAGTTGAATGGCGCCTCAATGATGTTGATCTTCACCTACGATGACGATGATCAAGCGCCCGCTTATGCACAGGTGGACTGCGGCTTTGTGGGCCAGAATGTCTATCTCTTCTGCGCATCGAAGGGGTGGAATGGCGTCTTCTTGGGTTCGATTGATCGTGCGAAGTTGGCGCGAGCCTTGGATTGCAAGGAGTCCGAAGTGCTCTATGGGATGCGCATTGGCATTCGTTAACGGATGACGGTTGAGCATGCTTGAAACGCAGTTTGAAAATGAAATCAATGGTGCCCCAGCGCAATTTCGGCTGGCGGCACCATTTGCACCTATGGGGGATCAACCTGAAGCGATTGATACCTTGGTGCAACATTTTCAAAACGGTGCGCGACGGGCCATCTTGAAGGGGGTGACGGGAAGCGGTAAAACCTTTACCATGGCGAATGTTATCGCGCGCTTTCAACGTCCCACCCTCGTTATTTCGCACAACAAAACGCTCGCGGCGCAGCTCTACGCAGAGTTGAAAGCCTTTTTCCCTGACAACGCCGTTGAGTATTTTATCTCCTATTACGACTACTATCAACCCGAAGCCTACCTTCCCCAAACCGATACGTACATCGAAAAAGATGCGAGTATCAATGAAGATCTCGAACGGTTCCGTTTGGCGGCCTCTCACAGTTTGTTGGGACGCAAGGACGTGATTATCGTGGCTTCGGTCTCGTGCATTTACGGTTTGGTCTCGCCAGAGGACTATCGCGGCCTCATGATTGCCCTGCGTCCGGGGTTGGAACTGCCGCGTGATGAGTTGCTCGAACAGTTGACCGAGATTCAGTATCAACGTAATGATTACGAACCCCATCCCGGCGTCTTTCGCGTTCGCGGGGATGTGGTGGACATCTTTCCGTCCTATTCCACCGAAGGTATCCGCGTGAGCTACTTTGGTGACGAGATTGAATCGTTGCAGAGTTTTAATGCGGTGAGCGGCAAAGTGATCGGTTCGCTCCCGTCGTGCCTCCTGTCTCCCGCCAAACAATTTGTGATGCCGCGTTCGCAATTGATGGATGGCGTGGGGCGCATCCGTCAAGAATTGGACGAGCGGTTGGCCGAACTCTCCCGCGCTGGCAAGCTGTTGGAAGAGCAACGGCTACGCCAGCGCACCGAATACGATCTCGCCATGCTCGCGGAGATGGGTTATTGCACGGGCATTGAAAACTATTCTGCACCCTTGGCTGGACGCGGTGCGGGCGTGCCTCCGCCGACCTTGGTCGACTACTTTGGCCCCGATTTCCTCTGTATTATCGACGAAAGTCACGTGACCCTGCCGCAGATTCGCGCGATGTACAATGGCGACCAAGCGCGCAAGCAGGTGTTGGTGGACAACGGCTTCCGTTTGCCCTCGGCCAAGGATAACCGTCCGCTGACCTTTGAGGAATTTGACGAACGCATGCCGCGCATTCTCTACACCTCCGCAACGCCTGGCCCGCACGAACGGCAAGTGGCGGATTTGGAGGCGGAACAGGTCATTCGCCCGACCGGTCTCTTGGATCCTGTCGTGGAGGTGCGCCCGTTGGCGAATCAGATTGATGATGTGATTGAAGAGATTCGCACGGCGGCAGAGCAGGGAGGACGCACCTTAGTGGCGGCCCTAACGAAGCGTTCGTGTGAGGATTTGGCGCAATATCTCTCGGATGTGGGCATTAAGAGCGAGTATTTGCATTCGGATATTGATGCGATTGAACGTGTGGAAATCCTTGGACGTCTCCGTCGCGGCGACTTTGATGCGTTGATTGGCGTGAACCTCTTGCGTGAAGGGTTAGACTTGCCCGAAGTGACGCGTGTGGCCATCTTGGATGCCGATAAGGAAGGGTTCTTGCGTAGCGAGACCTCGTTGGTGCAGACGGCTGGACGTTGTGCCCGTAATACTGACGGTAAGGTGATTCTCTATGCCGATGAGGAGACGCCCGCCATCAAGGCGTTGCTGGAGATTACCCAACGCCATCGCGAGAAGCAGCAAGCCTACAATGAAGCCCATGGCATCCAACCGCGTTCTGCACGTCGCGCGATTAATGAAGATTTGCAGGTGATGCCTGGGGCTGATTCCGAACCCGTTGCGCACCGTTCGTATGGCCGCAAGGCGGAGTTGGCGGTGGCAGATGCGGCGCTCCAACCTGAAGATGTGGCTGGCGCCATTCAGGAATTGGAAGCGGCCATGCGTCAAGCCGCAGAAGCCTTGGAATTTGAACGTGCCGCGCTCATCCGCGACGAACTCAAGGCGTTGCGCAAAACCTATCAGTTAACCTAACCGCAGACCCACAAAGGAACCCTAAGAATGAAATCGAAACAGCTCCTTTTGACGTTGGTAGCCACGCTCTGTGCCGCCGTGGTGCACGCAGATGCGTTGACGGATTTGGCCGAACGCGTCTCGCCGCAGTTGAAAGATCGCGTGACCTTCACCATTAATCCCCAGGATGCTGTGATTACCGTCGCGCCGTCGGCCTCGGGGAAGATTCAGATTACGGCCGCAGATACGCGTTTGGCGGCCGCGGGCTTGGGTTGTTATCTCCGCGATGTGGCGCAGGCACATTGGTCGTGGTGCGGGAACCGTTTGAACGTGCCGATGCCAACCCCAACGCAAACGCGCACCTATCAACCCGCCTTCTCGCGCACCGTCGCCTACAACTACTGCACGTTGTCCTACACGATGGCCTTTTGGGGAAAACAGGAGTGGCGCGAGGAACTTGATCGTCTCGCCTTGTATGGCTTTGAAATGCCGTTGGTGCAAGCGGGTTTGCCGAAGGTGTGGCAGTTGACCTTGCGCGAATTGGGTTATCCCGAAGAGCGTATTGCCGCCTTCATTCCCGATGAAGCCGCTGCTGCGTGGTGGAATATGGGCAACTTGGAGGGGCTCGGGGGCCCTCTTTCTCAGGCGCGCATTGACGCAGATGCCGAACTCGGCCGCTTCATCGTTGGCGAGGCGAAGGCGTTGGGGATGAAACCCATTTTGCAGGGCTTTGTGGGGTTGTTGCCGCACGATTTGCCGAAGTATCTCTCCAAAACCGAATATGCCGATGCCACCTTTATCAACCAAGGCCACTGGGTGGACGGCTTTGTGCGTCCGACCTTGCTCTTGCCCAATAGCGCTTCGTTCTCGAAGATTGCGGCGATTTGGTACAAAAACTTGCTCCATGTCTATGGCGTTAATCGCGCCGATGCCTTCGCAGGCGACCTCTTCCATGAGGGGGGCAACACCGCGGGCGTAGATGTCACAGCGTGTGCTCGAGCCGTTCAGGCGGCTCAACAGGCGGCATCACCGGGCGCGATTTGGGTGATTCAGGCGTGGCATGGTAATCCGCGTGCGGAGTTGTTGGCGGGCTTGAATCCGCAGTATGCGTTGGTGGAGGCGTTGGTGAAGAATCAGGCCGATGGTCAACGTTACACGCGCAGTTTCGCAAAGGTGCCGTGGGTGTGGTGTGAATTGTTGAACTTTGGTGGCAATCACGGCCTCTATGGCGGGATGAACATGCTGAAACAGTTGGGCGAATTGACGAAACAGCCCGGCGCATCCACCTTGGCCGGTTACGGTTTGCTCTCGGAAGGCTTGGAAACCAATCCGTTGTTCTACGAATTCTTTACCGAACGCTTCTTTATGCCGCGCGACAAGGTCTTCACAGAGGCTGATTATGCCGCGTGGTTAAAGGCTTATGCGCGTCGCCGTTATGGCATGGATTCCGAACTCATTCAGAAGGCGTTGCAGCTCTTGTCGAAGTCGGTTTACAAGCCCTTGCGCGAACAAGAGGGGTGCACTGAGAGCATTGCGTGTGCCAAACCCTCTTGGACGGCTCGCAAGGCCTCCTCGTGGGCGAGTGGCGATGTCTACTATTCGGCTCAGGATACCTTGAAGGCGGCCTTGCATTTGGCGAATGCTGCCAAGCAACATCCTGAATTGTTGCAGACCGAAACGTTCCGTTATGACCTCGTGGATGTGACCCGTCAGGCTTTGTCGGACTTGGCGCGTCCGCTCTTGGCATCGGCTCGTGAGGGGAAGACGGCTCCTTACTTCTTGGAAGCGATTCGTCAAACGGATCAGGTGCTCTCGTGCGAACCGCGTTGGACCTTGGCGTGGCGTGAAACCATTGCTCGCCGAACAGGTGGGGAGGCTGCCGCCAAGGCAATTCGCCGGATGTACACGACGTGGAGCGGACGGAACGGTTCGTTGAATGACTACGCTCATCGTCAGTTGGGCGGCTTGATGCGCGATTACTACTTGCAACGGTGGTTGCGCTTCTTCGCGGCAGAGGCTGAGAACCGTCGCGTGGATGCCGATTTGCAACAGTTGGATGCGACCTTCTTGCAACAGGGTGTCACCTCGTTCGCTGGTCGAAAGAACCTGATGGGCGCGGTTCGTGAAGCCTTGACCTTCGCCACGGAGGTGCACAAGTTGTATCCCGAATCCTTTGCACCTGTGACGGGTGTGCCGTGGTCGCTCAACGGTCGCACGGGTGTGACCACCATGGCGTTCAGCGTTTCGGAATACATTACGCGTGCCGGCGTCTTGGAAATCGCGATTCAGTATCAGAGCGGTCCGAACGCCTTGCGGATTCACGCGATTGAACTCTTTGAGGGCGCCAAGAAGGTGGCCGAAGATCGTCACGAGGGCCAGACGGGCCTCAAAACCTTCAATAACGTCTACCGTTTGCCCGTCAAACAGTTGCGCGCGGGCTTGGAAGATTACACCTTGCGCATCACGTGTCATGGCGATGGCGGTGGCCATTCGTCGGGCATCTTCACGGTTAAGTTAAAACCCTAATGCGGAGTTCGCTTTACATGGAACGCACCCCTTTAACACTTCAGGTTGAACGTCTCACGGCCACCGCTTGCCTTCCGAGTTATGCCCATCCGGGCGACGCGGGCATGGATCTTTGTGCCGATGAAAACCGTACCTTACTTCCTGGCGAACGCGCCGCAGTCTCCACGGGCTTACGCATTGCCCTGCCTGTTGGAACCGAAGGGCAGGTGCGTCCGCGCAGTGGGTTGTCCATCAAGCACGGTATCACGGTGATTAATGCGCCCGGTACGATTGATGAGGGCTATCGTGGCGAAGTCAAGGTCTTGCTGATTAATCTCGGTCAGGAACCCTTTGTGATCGAACCTGGCATGCGCATTGCCCAACTCGTTATCGCGCCGGTCTTGCGTGTCGCTATTGCTGAAGGTGCAGTCACTGATGTGACGGTGCGTGGCGAGGGCGGATTCGGTTCGACCGGGCTCTAATCAATGCTTTTTCTCCTCCCGATAGGTTGGCTATCGGGATTTTTCATTTTCATCTCTCTCTTGTGAGGTTCTTTCAATGACCCATGATGCGCTCTTTAAACGTGCCTGTTCGGTAATCCCTGGCGGTGTGAACTCGCCTGTTCGCGCCTTCAACGCTGTGGGCGGCACGCCTGTCTTCGTTGCTTCGGGCAAGGGGGCCAAAATTACACTCGCCGATGGCCGCACCTTGATTGACTGTTGCTGTTCGTGGGGTGCCATGATTTTGGGCCACGCGTCGGAGTTGGTGACCGAGGCCGTGACGAAAGCCGCTTCGCGCGGCACGACCTTTGGCATTGCCACCCCCGGTGAGATTGACTTGGCCGAACGCCTTGTGGCCGCGAGCCCGCTCTTGGAGGCGGTGCGCTTGGTGAATTCGGGCACAGAGGCGGTGATGACGGCCGTGCGTTTGGCGCGTGGTGTGACGGGGCGTGACCTGATCCTTAAGTGCGAGGGGTGTTATCATGGGCATAGCGATGGCTTGCTCGTGAGCGCGGGCAGTGGCGTTTTAACCGCAGGGGATGGCGCCGAGGTGGCGTGTGCGGGCATTCCGCAGATGATTGCCAAAGACACCCTCGTGATTCCGTACAACGATTTAGCCGCTGCCGAACGCGCCTTTGCCGTTTATGGCGATCGCATTGCGGCCGTGATTATCGAACCCGTGGCGGGCAATATGGGTTGCGTTCCGCCTGTGGAGGGTTACTTGAAGGGATTGGAAACGGTGGCTCATCGTGCGGGCGCATTGCTCATTTGCGATGAGGTGATTAACGCCTTCCGTTTCCATTATGGTCTTTACAGTGATTTGGCAGGTATTCAACCCGACATTGTGACGATGGGCAAGGTGATTGGTGGCGGTTTCCCGTTGGCCGCCGTCGGTGCTAAGGCAGAGATTATGAACGCCCTTGCGCCGTGCGGTAAGGTTTACCAAGCGGGCACCCTTTCGGGCAATCCCGTTGCGGTGGCGGCCGCCATTGCGGTGTTGGATGAATTGAAGGCGCGTCCGCCCTATGCCGCGATGGCAACCAAGGCCGCGCAGGTGACGGAGACGATTAATCGCGCTGCCGAACGTTATCACGTGCCCTTGCGCGCCCAACGTTATGAGACGGTCTTCACCCCCTTCGCGACCACCGCGTTGCCGATTCGCAATCTGCAAGAGGCGCAACAATCCGATGCCGCGCTCTATGCCAAGTTCTTCCATGGGATGTTGGATCGCGGGGTCTATTTCGAACCCTCGCAGTTCGAGGTGAACTTCATCTCGGCAGCTCATAGTGATGCCGATGTGGCGCAGATTTGCGCTGCGGTAGAGGAGACGATGGCTGCGTTGGCGCGTTAATCGCGTTTGGAGAGGGCGGCACCCAATCCGCAGAGAAGGAAGACGGCGAGCAACGAAAAGCCGCCGTGTGAGAGGAAGGGAAGCGTGATGCCGGTCATTGGCACCGCTTTCGTGACGCCTCCAATATTTAGGAGAATCTGCACGCCGAGCACTGCACCGATGCCACTCGCCGCCAATTTAAGAGTCGGGGAGTCGGTGAGCGATGCGGTTCGGAAGAGCGACCGTATCCAGAGCGTATAGAGGATGAGGAGGAGGGCGCAACCTGCCAAACCCCATTCTTCGGCAATCGCCGCGTAGACAAAGTCGCTCGTGACGATGGGCACCGTTCCTGGCATGCCCTGATTGATGCCCGTGCCCATCAGTCCGCCCGCATTGAGCGCACTCAAACTCTGTAAAATCTGATAACCCTTGCCTAGCGGATCGGCAAAGGGATTCTGCCAAATCGCAAAGCGCGTGGCC
>JAFYMU010000059.1 GCA_017548245.1 Kiritimatiellia bacterium
ACCGATGCCGATGCCTTGCGTTACCTACGCTTTCGCACCTTCCTTTTAGCTGGCCGCCAAGGAGAATCGTGGTTTAATACCCAAATGCGCCGTTTGACGTTGGATACGAGCGAACGCGTCAATGCGCCGCTTGACGATCCGATTCCCTCCTCCACCCTCATGCGCGAACTCGCCGCCCTTCCCGAAGAAGCCACCCTCTTTACAACGGAAGACCACATCCTCTACGCCATCCAAGGCGAACACATTCCTGAGACCTTAAAGGAGATTGGCCGTCTGCGCGAACTCACCTTCCGTGCCGCAGGGGAAGGAACGGGAAATGCAACGGACATTGATGAATTTGACCATTTTTACTATCAAATCATCCTGTGGCACCGCGCGAATCGCGAGATTGTGGGCTGTTACCGTGTAGCCCTCTCCGACACCCTCGTAGAACAACGCGGCCTCAATGCGCTCTACACGCGCACGCTCTTCCAGTTTGACGAACGCTTCCTTGGCCATCTTCCAGGCCCTGCGATTGAACTCGGCCGCTCCTTCGTTCGCCCCGAGTACCAACGCACCTTCGCCCCATTGCTCCTCCTTTGGCGTGGCGTTCTCACCTTTATTGCGAACCATCCGCGCTACACCACCCTCTTTGGCCCTGTGAGTATTTCAAATGATTTTAGCGAAGCGGGCACTACCCTCCTCGTCAATTATCTCCGTGAAAACGCCTTTGATACCCGTCTTGCCAAATGGGTCTCCGCGCGACTGCCGCCCAAACCGGTTCGCTTTGTGGAGTGGCAACACCCCGATTACGCCGACTTCCGTAAACGCGAATCAGACTTTGCCATCGCCTTGGCAGAGGTGGAAGACGACCGTCACGAGATGCCCACACTCATTCGCCAATACCTCAAGCTCGGTGGCAAAATGGTGGCGTTTAACATTGACCCCGACTTCGGCACCGCGATTGACGGCCTCATCGTTGTGGATTTACTTACGGCACCCGCACGCGACATCGCCCGTTACATGGGAAAAGCGCTCTATCAACGTTATCAAGCGGCACATCAGGACTCTTCTCTATGCGAATCTTAATCACTGGCGGCAAAGGCATGCTTGGCCGAACGCTCTTCAACCATTGGCAAGCCAACCACACCTGCTTTGTTGCCGACTTACCCGAACATGATTTAACCCGACCCGAGACCCTTGAGCAGCTCTTTAGCGAACTGCAACCCGAGGTGGTCGTTCACTGTGCCGCGATGACGCAAGTTGACCTCTGCGAGAGCCAACCCGAACGCGCCTTCTTAATCAACGCCAAACTCACCGAATCCCTTGCCAAGGCTTGCCACCAACACCAAGCCCGCTTGATTGCCATCTCTACCGATTACGTCTTTGCAGGTGCCGACCCGACGCCCCAACGCGAGACCTTCCGTCCCTCTCCACGAACGGTTTATGGCGCCAGTAAACTCGCAGGTGAAGAGGCCATTCGCCAATACTGTCCCAATCACATCATCGCCCGCGTCGCTTGGCTCTACGGTTCGGGCGGTCCGAGTTTTGTCCACACCATGCTCGCCCTCGCGGCGGCAGACCCCTTGCGTTCCCTTGACGTCGTCAACGACCAGCACGGCAATCCCACCTCGACCACCGCAGTCGCTAAGGTCTTAACCGCGATGCTGACGCGTCCCGACCTCACAGGCACCTTCCACCTCACCTGTGAAGGCGTAACCACCTGGTATGAATTCGCGCAAACCATCTTCCGTTTAGCCGGTTACACCGCCATCAACGTCACCCCCTGCACCTCGGAAGCCTTCAAGCGCCCCGCCAAACGTCCCAAGTGGAGCGCCCTCTCAAAGGACAAACTCAAAGCCGCCAAACTCCCCGCAATGCCTGCTTGGCAAGAGGCCCTCGCCCAATTCATCCGCCAAGAATGGCCCCTCTAACCGAATGATTGGCGTTCGTAACCGCCTGTGTTTTCGCAGCGCATCTGCGATATTTCATCATTCCATATTTAACATTCCTCTTTTAAATATGGTAGAATACAGATGATTTTGGATTGATTGGAATGCTGACGGAGTGAGCAGTATGAAACCGATGTTTGTTGTAGTCGCCTCTTCTCTTTTACTTCTGGCAGGTTGTGGCCAGGAATCGCCTGAGAGTTTGTCGCAACGTGCTGAAGAAACCTATCGCGAGGCTCAATATTCAAAGACCATTACCGCCTATGAACGTCTTTTGACGGTGAATGGCGAGTCGCCGGTCACCTATAACAATCTCGCATTGGCGGCCTACCAAGCGCAGGATTACTCTTACGCAATTAAGATGGCTGAAAAGGCATTGGCGTTGGGTCCTGACACGGAAACCACCGATTTGTGTTACGAAATCCTCGGCATGGTGGCGGAAAAGGAAAAGGATTATCCGCGCGCCGCAACCTATTACCGCAAGGTCTTGGGTTCGCCGAACACCGCCCTCCGCGTGCGTGTCCACTCGCGTTTGGCCAAGATTTATGCCGAACAAAACCACTATGATGCCGCCTTGGCCCTCTTGCTCAATGCACAAGAGATGAATCCTATGGATGCGGCCACGTTGTACAATCTCGGCATGTTGTGCAAGCATGAGGCGATGAATTTGCGTCAGTCGGCAC
>JAFYMU010000060.1 GCA_017548245.1 Kiritimatiellia bacterium
CAGGTGGCTTGGTGTAACAGCGGTTTCTATTTCCCAACGGCAGCAGCGTTGGTCTTGGAACGCAAGAGCTTGGCCATCCGACTGGAATATCTTTGTTCAATTCTGCCAACGGAAGCGCACGCGGCGGTTCGCCACTGTTGCCAATTGGCAGAGACTGCGCTTCTTCGAAAGGTTCATCATGGCGCGTAAACCCGCTTCTTCTTCTACACCTCCTCCCGTTGCTTCTGAAAAACCGAAATCCTCGAAACCCAAAGCAGAGAAAGCCAAACCCAAACGTAAAACCAAGGCGGCCTCAAAGGGGCCGAGTTTGCATCTCTCGCGGCGAACCAAAGGGTGGATTGCCGCAGGCTTTACGGCGGTCTGCTTAGGCTTTGGCAACTGGTTTGCGCACCAACCGGCGGCGGAACGCGCACAGTTCGGTTCTTGGGAGCCGATGTTGGAAAAGCTGGGTGCGGTCACGGCAGGTATTACGGACGATTTGGGTATTACGGGTCGCGATGCGAGCATTCCGTATACGCAGAAACTGCCGACGCAGACGAAGTTTTGGTTCGGCCAACCCAAGGTGACGGATTTGAAGAAGGCGGTGAAGGATATTCGCATTCTGAAGCGTCAGGGTTACTGGGCGGCTTGGTCGCCAGTGTGTGGTCATCCAGCGTATGTGGTCTACACGGTGCCGAAGACCAAGTTGATGGATAAGTCGCCGCCGCGTCCGGACTTCAAACGTGACCCCGAGGCGCCCGATTGTCCTTCGCCAGAGGACTACTTGCGTTCGGGTTATGACCGTGGTCATATGGCGCCGAACCATTTGATTGCGACGCGTTATGGTCGTAAGGCGCAAGATGAGACCTTCTTGATGAGTAACATGGTGCCGCAGAAGCCCGACTTGAATCGTGGCCCGTGGCGCGAGTTGGAACAGATTGTGGCCGATGATTTGAGTAATTCCTCCACCGAATTGTGGGTGATTACGGGGCCAGTGCCGAACGACAAGAAGAGTTACATCAACCGCGGTAAGGCGCGCATTCCGAAGGGTTTCTTCAAGATTGTTGCCAAGGTGAAGCGTGGCCGTTTGAGCGTGATGGGGCTCTACATGCCGCAGGAGATTCGCATCGATAAGCAACCGCGTTACTGTTTTGTCAGCATTGACCAGATTGAAGCGATGACGGGGTTGGACTTCTTCAGCGATTTGCCTGAAGCGGATCAGAAGATTTTGGAAGAGGTGGAACCCACGCGTTTCTGGCCTTCGTTGGAGTTGTTCTAAGATGGCACTGGAACGCATTATTATTGGGTTTGACACCTCCTTGCGTTCGACCGGCATCGGGGTGGTGCAAGTAATGGGTTCGGCACGGAAGGCGTTGCACTATGCGCCGGTGCGCATCCCGCAGACGCGGCCGATGTCGCAGGCGTTACAGTTGTTAGACGCTGAGGTGACGCGGATTTTGGATACATTTCACCCAACGGAAGCGGCGCTGGAAACGGTCTTTTATGCCAAGAATGCGCGTACGGCGATGATTTTGTGCCATGCGCGTGGGGTCGTGGTGATGAACTGTGCCAAGCGCGGTATCCCCGTTTACGAATACTCGCCTAGCGAAATCAAACGCGCGGTGACGGGAACGGGTTCCGCCGAAAAACCGCAAGTGCAGGCGATGGTGTCGCGTATTTTGGCCCTGCCGCCGCCGATTCAAAATGATGCCGCGGACGCCCTTGCCATTGCGCTCACGCATATTCACCGCACCACTGGGGTGATTGCCTTGCAGCCGCCGTCGATTTAAGCTGATTTTGTTAAGGATTTGAATAGGAATGAAAACGTTTTTGAGTTGTTTTGGGTTGGCGATGCTCTTCGCCTTGGCGGGGTGTAACTCGGCCTATCGTACCACCGCACGTGAATTGGGCATCTATGACGCCGACCGAATCATTGAGGGGCACGAAGTCACCCTAAAGACCTCGCGGAAGCTGCCGATTCAGACGTTGCAGTTCACCATTGGCCAACGCCCTGCGTTGATTGATGGGGTCTCGTACTACTTGAATAAGCCTGCGGGTTACCGCGATTTGAGTTCGGAAGATATCCAGATGTTGCGTAAGGCGCTTTTGACGCCGGTGCACAAGAAGGCCAAACTCAATATCTTGGTCGATCCAGGCCATGGCGGATCCGATAGCGGATGCCGTTCGGCCTCGGGTACGGTGCACGAACAGGTGATTACCTTGGCGATTGCTCGCGAAGTGCAGGCACAGTTGAAGGCGATGGGCCACCATGCGAATTTGACGCGCCCAGATGAGAAGACCACGCGCACCTTGGACGAACGCACCCTCTTGGGCGCCTCCTTGGGCATTGACGCCTTTGTGAGTATCCATGTGAATGCCTCGGCCAATCCTGAAGCGAAGGGTGTGGAGACCTACACCTTGCCCGCCTTTGGTTGCGAAGGGACGTTGCCCAATTCGCCGCCGCGTGGGCCCTTGGTGGGTCATGCTTACTTGCCGCCGTCCACGCGTTTGGCCTACTACGTCCAGAAGGCATTGTTGGATACCACGCAGCCGCCGCCGTATCCGCAACCTGCGGACCGTGGTGTGCGTCACGCCCACTTCAAGGTTTTGCGTGATACGCCTGCGCCCTCGATTTTGATTGAGATTGGCTTCATGACGAATGCAGAGGACTTTGCCCGCATTACGGATGCCACCGCGCAAAAGGAGATTGCCCGCCGCATTGTGCAAGGCATTGTGCGCGCCTTCTAAGGTTTTTAGAACGCCAGAATAAAGAAAAACGCCCAGTGTTTCGGTTGAAACGCGGGGCGTTTTTGTTTGTGTTGAAACGGTTTTGCTTAGCGCAAGATCTCGGTGAAACGATGGAGGTAGTGGTCGGTCATGCCAGTCACGAAGTCGAGGACGGTGTGAATCCACCACTGATAAGGACGCTGGCGATTGGCCTCCACAAAGTGTTCGCCAAAGGCATATTTGCGCAAGAGTTTGGCGCTATAACCGGGATTGTCGCAACGTAAGAGCTGTAAGACCGAGAGGAAGGCATCAAGGGTTCGGTGGAGCTCCGCCTGTGCATGGAGTTCCTTGCGAATCTTGGCGGCATCATCAAAGACGATGCGGTAGTTGCGCTTGAGGGTCTGTAAGCGTTGCCACGTGGGCGAGGTCTGCTCAAAGGTGTCGAGCTGTTCGGGATGGTCAAAGGCCGTGGCGAGTTCGTCTGTGAAGCAACGCACCAAATCACCAATGACACGTGCGCGGAGGAAGGAGAGGCTTGCGCCCGCTTTGAGGTTCGTTGTTGTAGGGGCGTCCAAGAGGTCGAGATACCAGTTGCGAACCCGTTCCTCGTCCAAAATCCCCATCAGTACGGCATCTTCGCAGTCGGTGACGCAGTAACAGATATCATCGGCAATCTCGGTGAGGTAGGAGAGCGGATGGCGTTTGATGCCCGTTTCGGTTCGCAATCCAAGGGTGTCGGTGACCAAGGTAAAATACGGGCGCGCGGTGTAAAAACAGGAGAATTTGGCGGTCGCGGTCTCGTTCGAACAGCGCGGGTACTTGATTAAGGCGCCAAGGCTCGCGCAGGAGAGACGGAAGTAAGCGTCACGGCGGGGTTCGGGATGGCTGAGCAAACGGAAGGCTTGCGCATTGCCGTCAAATTTCAAGAGGTCTTCCAGAATCGCTTCGGCCGAACCCTCGGTGCCCACCTCGTCATCCTCCGCCAAGAGGTTGCCGAGTTCCTCGCGATGGGCATCCACCCACGATTGGATAGCAAATTCACCCGCGTGACCATAGGGCGGGTTGCCGATATCGTGACCGAGGCAAGCGGCTTTCACATGGTAAGCACAGGCCGTGGCACGTTCGGGAGAGAACTCCAAGGTGGCGGCGAGGCGTTGGGTCAAACTCGTGCCAATCTCGGCGACTTCCAACGAGTGGGTGAGGCGATTGTGCACGTAATCGACCTTGGCCAACGGGTGCACTTGGGTCTTCCCGGCGAGGCGTCGGAAGGGAGAGGAGAAGATAATGCGTTGGATATCCGCTTCGGCAGGGGTGCGGGGCGGTTCTTCGGCCTGTTGGTAACGCACCAGTTGGCCGTTGTCATCCAACCGCAAACGGTCGGTTCGTAAGAGGGAATCCCAGTCTAATGCGCTCATTTGCGCGTCTCCGAAGGGCGAATGTGGGGTTAAGAGGTGGTTTTACGACGCAAAACGCCGAGCAAGGTGTCGGTGGGAAGGCGAGCCAACAAGGCCGCAGGGGTGGGAGCCACGACGGTCTCTGCGAGGAATTGTTTTTCGCGCAAGAGGCGGGCAATGTTGTCCTCCAAGGTGCCACGGCAGATGAGGTGGTGGACCACCACCGTGCGTTTTTGACCGATACGATGGACGCGGTCGGTGGCCTGTGCTTCCACGGCGGGGTTCCACCAACGGTCAAGGTGGATGACGTGGCTCGCCTTGGTAAGGGTTAAGCCGAAGGCACCGGTGCGCAACGAGAGGATGAAGAGCCCAGGATTGGGGTCGTCATTGAAAGCATCAATCTCAGCACGACGTTGCTTGGCGGTTAGATCGCCATGGATGAAGGGAATGGGTTTGCCGAAGCGTTCCGCCAAAACGGCTTGCAAGCGCGCTCCAACGCGGGCGAATTGGGTGAAGATTAGCACGCTCTCGCCGCGTTCAAAGATCTCTTCCAACAAGGGAATGAGGACGTCGAGCTTGCCCGAACTGAAGGCGTTGGGCACGGTTGCGGTGGAATTGGCCGCCTCTTCGGTTTCCACCCCATTGCAGATTTGTTTCAAACGGGTCAGCAAGGCCAAGACGGCACCAGTCTTACCCGACGCTTCGCCATTGCGCGTGTCGCGGGTGTACTCGGCCAAGGCCAAGTCGTAGGCTGCGGTTTGGGCTTCGGTGAGCGGCGCATAGTGTTCCTGCAAGATCTTGGGTGGCAATTCCGCCAAGATGCCAGGGTCGGACTTCAGACGGCGCAAGAGGAAGTGGGCGACGGCGCGACGAAGGCGTTCGGGTTCGCGGTAACGTTCCGTAAACTCGCGGCGCGAACCGAAGAGGTTGGGGTTAAGGAAGTCCAAAATACTCCACAAATCCTCCAACCGGTGCTCAATCGGTGTACCGGTGAGGGTCAAACGGAATTCGGCATTGAGCGAACGCGCCGCTTGCGATTGGCGCGTGTGGGGATTTTTGATGAGCTGGGCTTCATCGAGCACCAAGGTCTTCCACGAGACTCGGCGGAAGGAGGTGAAGTCACGCCAAAGGTAACCATAGGCGGTGAGCACCACATCGGCATTGGCAACCAACTTGGAGAAGCCCATGTCGCGGATGCGTTCGGGCCCATCGTGACGCAAGACGCGCAGTTGCGGCGCCCACTGATTGAGTTCACGTTCCCACACGGGGAGCACCGTGAGCGGCGCGACGACGAGGGTGGGGCCAGGGCGTGAGAGGAGGAAGGCAATTGTTTGCAAGGTCTTACCCAAGCCCATATCGTCGGCCAAGCAGACGCCCAACCCATGAGCCGCGGCTTGCATGAGCCAACAGACACCTTGCGCTTGGTAAGGACGTAAGGTCTCGCGCAAGGGGAGTTCGCCCTCGGGTGGTTGGGTCATCTCGCGTAAGAAATCTTGAATATCTTGCGCTTCGGGCGGAATACGGAGTGCGCCCGCGAGGAGCAGGGGCAAGGCTTGGTGCGCAGAGAGTTCCTCGGGGCCTAAGGAATCAAGCAACCGTTTGAGTGCTTGCAAATCGAGGTAGTGCCACTTTTCGTTGAGGAAGACAAAGGGCTCGCCCGCGTCCAGAATCGCTTGCGCCTCTTCAATGGTGAGCTCAATGCCTGCAAAGACGATGGTGCGCACGACACGAACTGTTCCGTGGTCCATGCCTGCCGCCGTCTCTTGCAACTGCGGCACCTGTTGTTCCAACTCGGGCGGCAAGGGCGCCTTGAAGGCGGCGGCACGCAAAACGGGCACCGCTTCTCGGAGGAAGCGCACGAAGGTAGCGTCCGTCCACGGTTGGGGCAAACCCAAAATCGGCGCGACGGCAACGGCTTGGCCCAAGAGACGCAATTTGGCCACCGAGGGGAGGGCATCGTCTGCTTCACCAGTAATGGTGCAATCGATCCACCAACCGCGTTCGTCGCGGCGAGGCAAGAGGGGTAAGGAGGAACGGCCTCCTTCGAAGAGGGGCGCGGCCCACAGGCGTAAGTCGGCGGCAAGGGGTTCGGAGGTGAGCGCGAGGCGGGGTTCGGGCGAACGTAAGGCTGTCAAAAAGGCATCGTCAGCCGTGTAGTATTTGCCCTTGGTCGCTTGCGCACGGGAGAGCACCGTGGAGGACGTGGTGCGCATCCAGAGGTCGACTAAGGTCTGGAAGAGGGCGGCATCGTGGCCTTCGGGCACAACGGTTGCACGCCAACGCGCTTCATCGCCTTCGATCAACGGTGCCACACAGCCTGCCGAGACCACGCGCAAGACCATTGGAAGGAGTTCGGCGGCGGCGCGGATATCGTTGCCATAGACGAGGGTTGGGGAGGTGAGACCACGCGAGATGCCATGCAACACTTGCAGTACGCCACGGTCATGCAAGACGACCTGGCGCCAACCGAGGAAGAGAAAGGCCAAGGCTGGGCGCAAGGCGTCATCGGAAACCGCAACACCAAAGGCCTCTCCCGTGAGGGAAAGGCGATTGTGTTCATGGCGTAAGTGTAGAATCATACCAACGTGTTGCAGTGCTCCACCCGTGTGGAGTCACCGATTAGAGCGAGAAGGTGCGGCAAATGGTTTCCGGCACGGTGTCACGGAAGGTGACGGCATCGTGCAGAATCGGCGCATTCTTCAAATCTGCGAGGGCGGGTGTTTCACCGGTTAAGGCGGCAAGACCTCCTGCGGCGGCGAATTCGTCCGACACGGTTTTGCCCGTCAAGGCGCGCAACATCGTGACAGGGAACTTCCAAGGCGATGCGGTTGCCGCAATGACTGAGGGGCGACCAGTTTCGGGGAGATCGCGCAAAACCTTCCAACCAATCGCGGTGTGCGGGTCGGCCAAGTAGTGGTGCGTGCGCCAGATGTCGGCAATTGCCGTTTCGGTTTCTTCCGGTGTTGCCCACCCCGAGGCGAACTTGGTCCGCAAGTCGTGCAAGGGGTAACCCGTCAAGGCGAAGTGGCCTTCGGCCTTCAACTGTGATTCCCACGTACGCACTTCAATCTGGTTGCCCTTGG
>JAFYMU010000061.1 GCA_017548245.1 Kiritimatiellia bacterium
CGCCGTAGCACTTCGCGCCACCACATGGTAGAGACGCGTCAGCCCAGCACCATCAAAGGCGCCGACTTCGGTGCCCTCTGTTGCGCGAAGCACATGCAATAAATGATGCGCCTGCTCCCCTTCCAACACGAGCAAATCCTGTTGGATAGCCTCCGTAGAAACCTGTTGACGATACATCGATTACACTCCAAAACGCTTCGCGAAGGAAGTCAAAATCTCTTGCAAATCAGGCGTTAAGAAAGATTTGACACGCGCCATCAAAGAATCCTCCACGCCATAGTAAGCCTCGGCAATAGCACACGAAATCGCCGCTTGCGTATCCGCGTCACAGCCCAACGCAATCGTTTGGCGCAAACACTCCTCAAAGGAATCCGTTGCCAAAAAGGCACTAATCGCCTGCGGCACCGAGACCCACGTTTCATCAAACCCGACCTTATCGGCATCCTCGCGCAACAACGCCAAATCATCAGTCAAGGGATACCCAAAGCGTTCCTCAATCTCCGTGCGAATATCCTCCTTATCCTGACCCTTGCGCGCCAAGAAGATTGCCAGCGCCGTTGCCTGAGCCGCGGCAATTCCAAAGGGATGATTGTGCGAACACGCCGCCGTAGCCGCCGCCTCACGCAACACATCCTCTACCGTATTAAAAGCCCACGCCACCGGTGACACACGCATGGCCGAACCATTTCCGAAGCTATTGTACGGCACGGGATTCTTCCGCTTGACCCACTCACAGTAGAACCTCCCACCAAAGCCACAATCCGGATACTGCAACGCCAATTCAAAGATCGTATCGCGATAAGGCCGCTTCTCCAAAATTGCCTTCGCCACCGCCAACGTGAGCACCGTATCATCCGAGAAGGTCTGCTCCGAATGGTTCAGATCCAACTTCTTCGCATCACGTTGCGGATGAAATTCATACGGCACACCACAAATATCACCCCAAAGGGCGCCTAATAAACACAACTTCATCTCTGTAACTCCTTAATTAAACGACAACACGTGCGCTGCACGCTTCTCTGCCGTATCCAAACCGAGCGCCTCCAACGTTTTCAAATGCGCCCACAAATCCCCCGCCTGACGCGTCACATGCGCATCCGAACCCAAGGACAACTGTACACCTTCCGACAAACATTCCGCAAAAAATTCCACTTCAAAGGCATTCTTGTGATGGTTAATCTCAGCCGCCACACCCGCCTGCTTCAACATCTTTGCCACCGTCTTGTACAAATGACGCGGCACCGCACGGCGATACCAGGGGAAATAACGGAAGGGGTGCGCCAAAATGCGAATCGGTTGCGCCAACAACGCCTCCACATCCCGTAGCCACTTCTTCTCCAACTCCGCATCCGAGATCGTCTTGATATCCACATCCGCAATCTCATGCACCGCGCCAATCAAGTAATCCCAGCCCTCATAATCCTCGGGATGCAGACAAAACTGACCATCCTTCAGCAAATCCACCTCAAGACCAAAGCGAACCCGATCGCCCAACAACGGCTTCACGCTCTGCAACATCTCGCGATACGCCGCCATCCGACTCCGACGCGGATCGGCCCAAACACGCGCCACCTCCTCCGCGTCATTCTGCCACTTAAACTTCAAGGCATCCGACCCGAAATAGAGCGCAAAAGCATGTTCCGTAAAACACTGACACGCCACGCCGAGCGACAACGATAACGTTGCCGCATCCACCAAATCAATGCCGCGACCACAATAGGCAAATTGCGTATGCGCATGACAATCGCACAAACCCGGCGGCAATTGCAACTGCAACAGCGTTTCACCCGCCCACGCGACAAAAGGCGACGCCCCCACCGGCACATCCGTCCCCTCCTCGCACGACATCCCATGCAACGCCATCTCCGACTTCAAGCGATACCATGCTAGCCCCTCCAAGCACCCCTTCGGAACCACCGCCATCGACGGCTTCAATCCCGCAAAACGCGCCGCCTTAATGGCCTTATCCACAAGCCAAAACGACAACGGAGACAACAACAACGATTCAGGCAAATAGAGTTTCATAACTCCTTTAGTATACCATATTTGATTGTTGTTGGCTATTGGTTGGCCGTTGTGAGCCTCCAGAGGTGGACGAGCCATTCGTAGGGCAACCCCTTGCGAACGCGGTTCTACAGTCCCACCACCCAACTAGCAACCAGCAACTATCAACTGCCCGAAGGGCATTTCCGTGGTTTCAATCGCACTTGTTTCGCCTACGCAATCGAGCCTCGATTCAGGGGTCAATTAAGCCTCAATTCAAAGGACTTCAAAAGCAGTGGAATTGGGGGGTGAAAAGCACTACTTTTGCTCGTCAAAAGCACTGTAATTGATGGTCAAAAGCAGTGCTTTTCCAGAGGCTATTCCACTGCGAGTCATGATGCGTTTGAATCAAACACAAACCCCAATTAAAACTGCTATACTACCACCGAGAGACAAGAAAACATCGTCAACACAGGATTTTGCAACGAGTGTTGCACTGGCTAATGGATGCAGGGCAGTAAAAAAGGTGCAAATAAAGCTCCTTCTGAGGTGTTCGCGTAGCCTATGCCGTTGACGCGTCCCCCACCCTCCCATTCTCCCGATGCTGTCAGCTCATTCATGCAACGCACGGCTTGGTTAACCAAGCCGTGCTGTTCAAAGCCCATAATAGAGCATCGGTCATGACTTAAACCGGGGGACACTCTTGCTGAACGGTCTCAAGGACGCGGGCTCGCATTTCGGCATAGACGTTGTGCAAGTTGAGGTGCCAATAAGAGGAGGCGTCGTATTTCATGAGGCTTCCCTGTACCATAAGGCCGGTATAAGAACTTGGAGAGCACAGGCGAACCGCCCACGCCCTCGCCCAAAAGAGATATTCGCCTTCAAGCGTCGTTTCTCCATCAACGAAGATGCAGTGGCCAGTCTCAACCCATTCACCTGAAGGCAAAATCTGATTCCACGGTTGGCCGAAAGGGTGCGCCTCTAAAAAGGCGCGCCAATCAGTAATCACATTCGGATCAGCTTCTGGATTGCGTTTTTGCCAGCGTACGCGGCGCGCCTCGGTATAACCCAAGGCGGCACGCTGCTGTTCAAATGCTGTTTCATCGATTGTCATTGTAGACCTCTCTTAATTTTTGAAAAAGCCAATTGGATCGGGGCCCACACGTTCCAACTTCGCATCGCTTTCGCGACGAAGCGCGTTGAGACGGTCGGTATTAGTGATTTCATCCCCCAAGTAGTAGAGCGATTGACGAACCGTGCGGAAATCACCAGGCGTCAAGCAGTTAATCCGACGCAGGGCAACCTTCTCTGCTTCACTGAGAGAGGTCTTAAACATGCGTTCGAAAAAGAGCTGTTTTCCTGCATCGGCAAGGTAATCGAACTCAACCTTAAAGGTAAAACGACGCATAATGGCTTGGTCAAGGCGCGTGCGAAGGTTTGTTGCGGCAATAAAAATTCCATTAAAGGCTTCCATCTGTTGCAGAATCTCGTTGACCTGCGATACCTCCCACGACTTTGAACTGGTGCGACGGTCTTGTACCAAACTATCGACTTCATCAAAGAAGAGAATAGCGTCTTCATCCTCGGCCTGACGAAAAGCGGTTGCGATAAGCTGTTCGGTCATGCCCACATAAGGACTCAAGATGTCACTTGCACGCTTGAAGAGGACCTTCTTATTGAGTTCATGTCCAAGGAACTTAACAAATTCGGTTTTACCACTTCCTGGTGCTCCATAAAGCAAAAGGTTCATGCGCGGTACATCGGGATCATTTCCAGAATAAGTTTGCTGCGCGAAGTTATGAATTGCCTGAACGATCTTGGGCAGGACGATCGTGCTCTTGATATTCAACCCTTCCAGCGAATAATCGTGTGCTGGGGTAAACGCCTGCGATGTGGCGTACTGCATTAACTGGCAATGCGGCTTCATTAGCTGATCAATGTGCCGTTCCACCGTTTCCACCGAAGGATTTAGACGTTTCACATTCTGCAACACGAAGGCAATACCACCTGCATTAGCATGGTATTTCGTGGCATAATGTTTAATTCGTTCAGCAGGGACCAACTCATGAAGATCGAGTTTTTCAACCGAATTCTTCCAAATCTGAATCCGCTGCTCTCCATTCAGGCAGTTAAAGCGAATCGAATAGTCAAAACGTCGACGAACGCTCAAATCCATCTTCTTCGCATTAATATTGACAATCCAAAACGCCGGCATCTTCATTTCGTCAAGGAGGGTATTCGTCACCCCTTTTTCGGTACTTTTCACCCAAAACTGCTCACTGTCGGGACTATTGAGCAATTCGTCCGCTTCGTCAATAATCATGAGGCTTTTACTGGGATCTTCGCACGTATTGCAGGCATCAATCCCAATGCGCCGCGAACGAGATTCATTTGATGTATTCGCCCCTTGCAAAATGCTAAAAGTGCGCAAACCCGAAGCCTTGGCAATGGCTTGCGCAAAGCTGGTCTTTCCCGTTCCCGGTACGCCATAGAAGAGAATGTTCAACTTACCGCTCTTCGCAGCGAGTAATTTCAAGATTAAGGCCGCCTTTTCTTCTAGACGTTCGCCAAAATAGGTCAAGGGGAGCGCCTCGTTCAGATCTTCATGACGATAGAAGTTTTCGCGCAAGAGCTGCGTTTCAGATTGGCCACCGCTCAAATAACCTTCTAACGTGCAACGTTGAAGTTCCCAATCATCATCCAGTAATTCAAACATGCGCAAGCGGCAGCGCGGTTGTAAAACCGCCACGACCTCTGCATAAGAACGATTCAGCGCCATCGCGATATAATATTGGCGTTCGGGTGTCTTCATACGAATCGGAAACGCAAGCTGCATTCGTTCCGAGGCGTACATCAAAATCAAGATATCGCGTTCAAGTTCGTTCAACTTCAAGATCTCGCAAAGCGCATCCATGCGGTGCTTAATCGGATCCGCGTTGACCTCCTCCTCTGACAAGGCATTGAGGGCCTGCAGGACAATCTCCTCCACCATCACACGACACACCCAGCGCGTGTTCGGACAGTTCCACAACTTTCCGACCCACTCCTGTGAGTGATCCCTCTCAAAATCCACACCCGCATCCTTGAGCAAGAGATTGTGCATCGTCTTCTCAGCGAAGGTCACCCAAGCGATTTCCGTCAACTCATTCTCGGTGCAACACTCCAACAAGAGGTCAAAGAAGTCACGATCTTCCACCTCTTTACGGTAATTACGAATCATATTCAAGAAGAAACGCAACTGCTGTTGCTTCAAGAACGAACGCGGTACTTCACAAAAAACTGCCATAACAAACCTTTCCCTTTAAGTTAAAAATCAAACATTCAACCACGATGATCAATCTTCCGATTGAACGGCACGCTCAAGCACCTTCGCACGATGCTTCAGTAATTTAACCGCAGCCTTAAACGAAAGACCATACACACGCATCATGATCTTTGCCTTAACCACCAGTAGCGCACGTTCGCGCGCTTTCACCTCATCCATTTCCTCCACGCGGCACGACTGTTTCGAATCCGCCTCATCCAAGATCCCATCCAAAATAGCTTCCATATCCAATCTCCTTTTGTGTTAATAAGACAAACCATAAACGACAAACATTGTGATGTATTTCCCTATTCGTACATTTGGCAGGCTGGCCTCCTTTCATATAGACGTTCGCACAACACGCGTTTACTTGACCTGGCGCGAACGAATGAAGGTCTGATACCAAATCAACGCGCGAATCACAGTGCAATTGCTTTTACGACCAGCGGCTTCTTTTTCGCCACCCGTGCCATACATTTGAACCAAGGCGCCAATTTCTTCGGGCGAGAGATCCCACGTAAACCCTTCCGAACGCAAGACGCGCTTAACCGCAGAGGCATAGGAATAGACCGTACTGCGATTGCCTGTAGAGGAATATTCCTTGAGGCCATGACAAAGCAAGAATTCGATGTAAGTATTTTCCATGACGTTTTCCTTTCTTTAATGTATAAACAAGTGGATTAATGAGCGGTAAAGATGGTACGAATCGAATTGCCTTTGTCGTCGTAGACGTAGGCAAGCGACTTCGCGCCGTTAGGACGAATGGTAACCATTTCAGAGGTATACCCTAAGAGCGTCCCATAAAGCGAACGGATCACACTCCCGCGTTCGTTATAAATCTGAACCGTATTGGGTGTGATTTGTACTGCTGCAGCAATCATTGCTATACTCCTTTTAATAAGTTTTCATCGCCAAATTGGCACCGCCACCCGGCGGCACACTCGTAAAGTAGCAAACCAAACTCAAAATATTGACTAACTTTTTTCAAAAAAATAAAAAGATTATCGTCCCTCTTACCACCAAACAAAGCCGTCACCTCCTCTCTCTCATAAGCTAAAGAATTCTTCAGGCAAAAGAAAACCATCGTTCTTATCAGCCTTTCGAGCCACCTGGTTCTTATATTTCTCCTTAACCCGTTGCCACGTCTCAATCTCATCAAGAGACGCCCAGTCAAATGATTCCTCCATTTGAAGGGATGTTCTTACCTTACCCAAAGGGCTTTGTTTGCTTTTCGGTACTGCAGATGCGCACATTTCATAATTCCTTTCACCAGTGGTTCGTTCGCCTTTTTTAACAGGCCTCCACTATATGGGGCCGTTTTGTAAAAAACGCTCCTTTTTATACCCTTTTCACCTCTCATAAAAGTCTC
>JAFYMU010000062.1 GCA_017548245.1 Kiritimatiellia bacterium
CTCCGAAGAGGAGATTCGCGCAACGTTGCACGCCCTCGGCAAGTCCAAACCCGAGGATGAGTTGAACTGCGCAGGGTGCGGTTACGATAGCTGTCGCGGCCTCGCTTGTGCAATTTTGGCCAAGAAGGCCGAACCCCAGATGTGCGTGAGCCGGATGCGTCAATTGGCCCTCAAACAGAGTTTGGCTATTGACCGCGCCCTGCCCTACGGTTTGGTCGTCGCCGATCGCCAACTCAAGATTATTGAATGCAACGAACGCTTCGCCTCAATGTTGGGCGATGTCGCCAAGTTGGCCTACGAAGCACATCCCGGTTTGCGCGATGTGGACTTGAGCCGTCTCATCCCCCATCCTCAACTCTTCCGCAAGGTCTTGGAGACTGGTGAAGAGATTATCCGCCAAACGATTGACGTCGAAGGTCGCCTCTTCTCGCTCACCATCTTCAATGTGGATGTGCATGAGGTGATTGGTGCGCTCATCTTGGACATCACCGAGACCGAACAAAAGCGTCTGGCCCTCATTGAAAAGGCGCGCACGGTGGTGACCAATACGGCAAAAACGGTTCAGGAAATCGCCTTTATGTTGGGCCGCAATGCCGCAGAGACCGAACTCATCCTCGACTCGGCCGTGGAAATGTTTGCCCCCCTTGACCAGGAGGGGCAATCGTGAGCACCCCCTCACCCGAACAAGAGACGCCGCCCAGTGCGCCCCTTCCACCGCCCTTCATCGAGGTGGACTGGTTTAACCGTCACAAGTTCCGCAAGGTTTGTAGCGGGGATATCTTTCTGAGCGAACGCCAAAAGGACGGTTCGGTCGTCGCCGTACTTACCGATGGCTTGGGCAGTGGTCAGCAGGCCAATGTCTGCGCTTCGCTCACCGCCACGATGGCCATGGAGTACATGCGTGCCAAGATTGACCTGCGCCGCGCCGCAACATTGATCATGGACGCGTTGCCCATCTGTCCCGAACGCCACATCACCTACTCGACCTTTACGATGGTGCACGCCTCGCCCGAGGGCGAAGTGCGCATGATTGAGTACGAAAATCCGCCCGCAGTGTTGTTCAACGGCACCACGCCCCAACCGATTCCGCGCACACATTACGCGCTGCCACGTTGGGAAGGGCGCAAACTCTCCTATGCCACCTTCCAAATGAAGTTGGGCGACCGCCTCTTCTTCTGTTCGGACGGCATTACGCAAGCAGGGCTCGGCACCGATGGGTATCCCTTTGGCCAAGGGTTAGAGGAGGTTATCACTTGGCTCCAAGAGGCGATTGATATCGCCCCCGATGTGGATGCCCACGTACTCTGTAAAGGGGCGGCAGACCGCGCCACGCGGTTGGATGGCGGTCGCGCCGGCGATGACACCACGGCCGCTATGCTCTACTATCGCGATCCGCGTCTCACGCAGATGCTCACAGGGTGCCCCTTTGACCGACGCCAAGATGCCGCCTTTGCGGCATTGGCCACCCAACCCGGCGTACAAACCATCATCTCGGGCGGCTCCACAGCCGATTTGATTGCGCGCGAACTCAACCGTCCCATTGACACACCGTTGATCGCGCTTGACCCCGAGGTACCTGCGGGTTCGGAAATCCCCGGCATCGAATTGGTCACGGAGGGCTGCATCACCCTTTCGAAGGTGATTGAACTGTTGCGCGAACCCGGTCCCGATGTGCGCGTTAACCCCGCCACGAAGATGCGCGACTTGCTCCTCAAATCCGACCGCATCTTCATTGATGTGGGTACGGCTATCAACCCCGCCCACCAAGATCCGAATCTGCCGGTAGCGTTGGACATTCGCCGCAATATCGTCAAAGATCTCGCCAATACGCTCCAAACACGTTACTTCAAAGAGGTGGAAATCCGCTTCCACTAAGCCGTTTTACGAAAAGGACGAACCCATGTTCTCGCCCCCACCCGTTTTTCTTCGCCGATGGCACGTTGTTACGTTCGCCCTCCTCTTACCTTGTCTACTCATGGCAAAGGTGCCGACCTTTAACCAACGCATCACTTGTGGCCCCTTACGCGTTCCCTTGCCCAAAGGCGTTTCCCAAGAGGCGCCGCCCGCCGTAGAGACCTTCACCTACACCTTTACCCGTGGCAACAAGAGCGGCACGGAAGAACGTTTTGATCCGCGTCAGCTGTGGGAACAAGAGCAACGTCTCGGCAAGTGGACTGATGACGATGGCAACACCTACGAACTCGTCGCGCCAACGAGCGTGATTGACGCCTTTGATAAGGGCTTTGAGAACAAGTACAACCAAATCATGCCGCATGTGCTGAAGGAAGAGTACACGCTCAACCGTAAGAAGGTGGGCAAACTCGTTGCCAAACGTCTGCCGCAGTGGCTCACGGATTGGACCGATAAATCCTTCTCTGCGCCCCAAAAACTCCGTGGCATGAGTGCCGTGTCGCAAGCCCTCTTTGCCGAAGCACCGGGCATGGCCGCGCTCATCGTCTACCTCAAGAGTAATCCCAACCAACCCTATGTCTTGTTGATAACCACCCCCAATGATCCCGCTTCGGCCTGGAAGACGCCCCTGACGCGCGCCCTCTCGGGTTTTGCAGACGCCGGCAAGCAACTCAAGTCCAATCAGCAGAGCGTGGATGGTTGGCAGACCCTTGAGCAGCCGCCCTACCGTCTCTACTCCAACTTGCCCAAACAGCAGACGAAGTTTCTCAACACCCTCTTGGGCAATATGCAGCAGATGCGTAAGGTCTACACCACCTATCTGCCCGAACCCAAGAATCTCAAAGTCCCCACGAGCGTCATTCGCGTCTTTGCCTCGCCCGAGGAGTATCGCGCCTATGTAGGCGAAAATCTTGGATGGAGCGCGGGCCTCTTCTCCTCCACCCACCGCGAACTCGTCGTAATGGGCAACGCAGAAGAGGATTCCAATAAGAAACAGAAGGACGATATTCGTTCGACCACCTTCCATGAAGGCTTCCACCAGTACCTCTTCCTCATTACGCCACCCACCGTGGAGGTGCCGATTTGGTTCAACGAAGGGCACGCCACCTTCTTTGAAACCTTTGAGCGCACCCGCAATGGCGTCAAACCCACAATCTCCCCGCGCTTACTTCAAGTGAAGAAAGATTCGCGTTTCTGCACCGCCGAAGGCATCGCACTGTTGATGTCCTTTAGCCGCGAGATCTTCTATCATGATAAGAACCGTGACACCGCCTATGCCTCGGCTTGGGTCTTGGTCCACTGGCTCCGAACCGAAGCGCCCAAGGAGTTGGGCAACACGCTCAACGACTATTACCGTCTCCTCTGCAAGGGCAAGACGCCCCAAGAGGCCCAAGCCGCCATCTACACCCCTGCCATTTGCGAACGCATCGCAGAGGGACTCTGGCGTTTTGTTGAAAAGAACGATTACGCTCACTAACCCCTTTTGATTGGACACCACCCTATGGCAGCCCTCTCTCGTCGCACCTTTTTGAAGCAACTCGGCCTCGGTTGCACCGCCCTTGTTGCAGGGGGCAACTTGCCCCTTCCCGAAACACCCCCGCGTCCGCGTAACATCCTCTTTATCCTTGCCGACGACCTCGGTTGGGGCGATGTGAGTTGTTACGGTACCACGCCGAACCTCACGCCTTTCATTGATGCCTATGCCCAACGCGGTGTCACCTTCACCGATGCCCACTCCCCCGCCTCGACCTGCACGCCCACGCGTTACGCCATCTTTACGGGTTGCTACGCATGGCGTCGTCCTGGCACAGGCATTGCCCAAGGGGACGCGGCGCTTCTCATCAATCCCAAACTCGAAACCTTGCCAAAGTTGATGCAACGTTCGGGCATGGTCACGGGTGCCGTTGGCAAATGGCATCTCGGCATGGGTTTGGGTCCGGGCAAGACGAATTGGAATCAGCCCATCTCCCCCTCGGCCAACGATATCGGTTTTGACTACACCTTCCTCATGGCCGCCACCGCAGACCGAACCCCCTGCGTTTATGTGGAGGACGGGCGCGTCGTCAATCACGACCCCAATGATCCCATTGAGGTCAATTACCAACGCAACTACCCGGGCGAACCCGATGGCGTGCGCGATCGCGCCTCGCTCAAACTTGATTGGCACCATGGTCACAATCAGGCCGTCGTCAATGGTATTGGGCGCATTGGCTACATGAAGGGTGGCGAAAAGGCGCGTTGGAAGGACGAGGATATGGCCGACATCTTCGTGGATAAGGCCTGTGCTTTCATGGAGGCGAACCGCGAAAAGCCCTTCTTCCTCTACCTTGGGACGAACGATATTCACGTACCGCGCGTACCCCATCCGCGCTTTGTGGGGTCGACACCCTTTGGACCGCGTGGCGATGCAACGCGCCAATTCGACGATTCGGTTCGCCGTGTGATTGAGAAGTTGCGCGAATTGGGGTTGGAACGCGATACGTTGGTCGTCATCACCTCCGACAATGGCCCCGTGGTCAACGATGGTTACATGGATGAAGCAGAGGAAAAACTCGGCAATCACCGTCCTGCCGCCCACTGGCGTGGCACCAAGTACACGCCCTTTGAAGGCGGCCATCGCGTGCCCTTCATCGCTGTGTGGGAGGGCCAAATCCCTGCCAACCGTCGCAGCAACGCCCTCCTCTCCTTGGTGGACCTTGGCCATACCTTCGCCACCTTGCGCGGACAGACGCTCTCTGCCGATGCGATGCCCGACTCCTTTGACGTACATCGCGCCCTCTTGGATCCCGAAGCCGCCTCGACCCGAACCGCCCTCATCAGTCAGGACTGGTACATGAGCTACCGCGAAGGCGAATGGAAGTATATCGTTCCGCGCCGCGCTGGCAATGCGCCAAATGAGAAGACCAATCCGCAGAATGGTGCCCTCTTCCATCTGACCAACGATGAAAGCGAGGGGACGAACCTTATTACGCGTCATCCCAAAAAGGCGAAGGCGCTTCATAACGCCCTCCTCCGTGCCATCCGTGCAGGCCGCACGCGCCCCTAAGGCCGTGCGCGCCCTTATCCATTGAAGGACTTTTGCCGTGCGGTTCATCCCCACCCTCACCTCCTCTCTCCGCAAGCTCTGCGCGTTCTTTGAACGTCCATGGGGGCTCAACCTGACCCTTGCGACCCTCTTTGTGGGCACAATGGTCGCCGCCTTCTGGGAGGTATTGCCAGGATCAGTGCTCTTCTTGGCCCCCGATGCACCGCTCGAACCCCTCACCTTCCGCGAAGCCTGTGCCCAACTCGCCAGCCCTGCTCCCGCGCTCCTCAACCTCTTTCGTCTGATTCCCTTCCCGTGGGGCTACGAATGTAGTTTTTGGTTCGACATGATGCTCTTGGGGGCAACAGCCTTCTTGCTCTTGCGAAGCTATCGCCTCCCATGGGGTTCGGCCTGGGTCGGCGCCTTTGCGGCCGCCTTTACGGGTTACTTCGCCACGCTCTTCTGCGCAGGCCACCGAGGGGTCGTGGACGCCATCGCCGTTACGGCCTTCGCCTTCTGGCTCCTCCAACGCGCCGTGCAGAGCCAACAATGGCGTTGGTTCGTTGCCTTAGGCCTCGTGTTGCCCTTGGGATTGGCGGCCCAAGCCGATATTTGGTTCATCTTTGTCTTAGCCTTAGCGGCCTACGCGTTGGTCCAGATTATCCTGCAATGCCGCGCCACGGAGACGCGTTCGGTCTTACGTCGCCTCGCCCCACGCTTCGCCCTCGCCTTACTGCTCTTTGGACTCACGGGCATTCCAGCCCTCCGTCACACCTTTGGCGCCGCCCAAGCCACCCGCAGTGCCCAACTCCAACAAGCCACTGCCGCCCACACATCACGAACCGCCGAACGCCATGCGCAGTGGCGTTTTACCACCGATTGGTCGCTTCCGCCCGAGGATTGCATTGACTTCCTGTGGCCGAACGCCAAGGGCTGCACCTCTTACGCCTTTGATCCGTCGCCCTACCGCGGCCGAATGGGTTCGGCCACGCAGGTCTTGCGTCAGCATAGCATTCACATTGGCGCGCTCACCCTCCTCTTAGCCCTTCTCGCGGTCGCCTGGCGCAACCCCGACCTGCGCCACACCCACCGTTCGTTCTGGGCTAGCCTCGCGGTGATTTCACTCCTCCTCGCCTTTGGACGCTACACGCCGTTCTACCAATGGGTGTGGCACTTACCCTTCATTGACCAAATCCGTGCGCCCGTCAAATGGTTGCACCTCACAGGCTTTGCGGTAGCGCTCTTGGCGGGCATGGGTTCGGCCACGCTGCTCAAACGCTCCCACCCCGCCACGGCGGTGCTTCTCTGCACGTGGTTGGCCATTACGAGTGTCTGCGTGATTCGCCCCTTTGTCTTCCCGATTCGCCTCCCCGATGAGGCGCGCTTCGCCCAATTGCCACCCCATGCGCGCGTCTTTGCGACCGCGAACTTCCACGCTTTTCTCCGCGCCCACGGATACGTTCCCACGGACAATCCCTACCGCGCCCACGCCGCCCTCATGCTCCGTCCTGCGGGTCACGGCTTTGAACTCAAACTCATCCTTCCGGAGGTGCGCCGATGAATGACACCACCCAAACCCTTCGTGCCTGTTTTGAAACCGCCGTTCGGGCCGAGCCCCGCAGCCACATCTTTGCCGAATGGTATGAAGGC
>JAFYMU010000063.1 GCA_017548245.1 Kiritimatiellia bacterium
TACAATCTTTAATTGGTCAATCCCAGTCGGTAAAAAGATTCGGTTTCGCCTCTCACTTACCAAAGAGCGTCTCTTGAAATAATCTTTACACCCCATTTTGGGCGTAAATCGGAGATTCAATTGGAGGATTACGCCCTGAATTACGTTTAGTGGGCGTAGGTGGAGCCGCCGGTTTCGCTGCGGCCGGGTTTGGGGCGGCGGCAGGTGTGGCCGTGGAGGGTGAGCCACGAGGAGGCGGTGACGCGGAAGGTGGTGGTGTCCCATTTGTGGAGGGCGCGGCAGTAACGGCAGCCGTCAATGGTTTGCCCGTTCTGGCTGTAACCGCGGACGTGGAAGTAGAGGTGGCGGTACCAGGCGGGTTCGAAGGGGCGCAACCCTGCTTCTAGGCCGTCCACGGGCACGAGGCGCACGGCATCAAAGCCGCCTAGGAGCAAATCACCGGTGCGTGGGGGTTCGCCCCCTACCGAACCGAAGGGTTTGGCGCCTGCCATCCAAGGGAAGTCATTTTTCGCAACCGTAACGGCGGTATAGGCGCCGAGTACGTCGAATTCGGGTTTGACCTCGGCGCGAATGGGGAGTTCGCTGCGGCGCATTTGTTCCCAAGGATGCCACAGCGAACCGTAGACCATCCAGGGTTGGAGGGTGTGTTCTTCAATCCAACGCACGGTGTCTGCGCCATTCATCCCATTGTGCGAGGGCGGTGGTGGCGGTGGAATATCGGGATGGCCTAGGGCGCGCAGTTGATCGTTCATTTGCTCCACGGTGGCGGGGGTCTGTTCCGCCGCCGAGCCATCCGAACGCAATTCGCTTAAACTCCGATAGCGGGTTGAAACGCTAAAGTCAAAGAAGAGCGTGGTGGAGATTTCAGGCACGCGACCAAAGTCATGGTGGTCGCGATAGCTTTCCAAGAAGGAATAGGCGTTAAACCAGAACCAACAGTAATCATCAGCCAAGACGGCTTCGTAAAAGTCTTGATTGCCCAGCAGCGAATCGCTTTCGGGAAAGACGGGGCTAATGGGATAGGCGTAGATTTCGTCTCGTAGCACCACCTCTAGTGCGGCGCGAAAATCTTCTGTGGCGCCTTCGTAAAAGTCGGGAAATTGCACCCAATGCGAACAGTCACGCAGGAATTCGCGTGCTTCGGGGAGTGGTTGCGCGTCATTGCGTTGGGCCACGACTTGGGCCGCCTGAAGGGCTAGCACGGGGACGACGAGGGTAATGCGCTGTTGGAGTTCGTGTAACGCGGCGGCGGCTTCAAGATTGGCTAGGTCATCCGCGAGCATGTAGGCGTGAATAAGGTTGAGTTCGCCGCAGAGATTGAGCCCCGCAGCTTGCCACCGTGCGGCGGCGAGTGCAACAGGGTCGCCGGCATCTTGCGCTTTGAGACGCGCCAAGACCGCGCCGTGCGTGTCAATCATCCAAAAGACCAGGGCGACCATCACCATCAACACGGCGAGCAACAGCACCACGGCCTGCCCGCAACGTTGGCGAAGGCGATACCAGATGGGCGTCTTAGTCATTGAGCGTCTCCTTGAGATAATAGGAGGCGTGATCTTCAATTTGCCAAGTCGCGGAGAGTTGACGGGTGCCCGTGGGGCTCACCTGCATCCCAAAGAGGGCGCCGAACTGCGAGGGCAACGAAAGGGGATACTCGAAGGTGAGCAGACTTTGTGTCACGCGTTGATCGCGTTTTACCGTTTCGCGCAAGGTGTCCCAACGTTCGTAATGCAGAATCCCGCGCGCATCGGAAGGGTTTTCGCTCTGCAAGTAGGTGCGGACCAACGCCAATTCGGTTTCTGCATTCGCAACGACACGCCCTTCGTCAGGCACCACACGTCGCCCCGAAACGGGAATCATCGCCACACGCGCGGCCTTCGAACGCTGAAAGGAGTTGAACCCCACCGCATCTGCGCGTGCCGAACGTGCTGCGGCATTGTTGAGGTGCAGTTGCGCCACCACGCCATAGGCAAAGTCAAAAAAGAAAAAGAATGCCGCCAATAAGATGAGCAGCACCATGAGGGTTTCAAGAATAGCTTGACCGCGACGCGACATCGTTGGGCAAAACAAAAGACGCGCCCACACTCGCAGGCGCGCCTTCAACCAACTTACATCTTGCCGTTTTCGTCCAAACGCTTCAACGCTTCGGAACCATCGCCGATGTCATTGTAAGCATCCTGGGCTTCTGCACCGACATCTTCGTCAATCGCAGAGGTTGCACCCGAGAACTTCTTTGCAATGGCCTTGCCGAAGAAGCCGACCAACGTCAACAAGGTAATCGCAATCAATACCACGATGATAATGTATTCCACCATCGTCTGACCTTTACGCGATTTCAACTTCATCTTTCACTCCTTTGTTTAGGGATAGTGCGACCCCAAAATAACTTCTGTGCGGTGGTGCTGACGATTCAGCGCCTTGATAATGAATCCTGCCGCCGTGGCTGCCGCCATGAGCAACACCAAGACGAGCACATATTCCACCAAGGTTTGTCCCTTCTGCATACCCTTATCATAGCATAGTTAATGCCATCTTGTGCCCAAAAAGCGTAATTAATCGCACAGGTGACACACCTGCGCTATCAGATATGCAATTGGGGATCTTTGTCTATCTGACTCCCTCTGGCGTGTCGCCAGAGGTTAAAAGAGAGGCTGCAAGTGCTTCTGCAAGCGCATTATGGCGCAAACAAACGGCGCGGAGGCAGGGCTGGTCAACGGGATGATTAGGCACACTTGATAGGAGGAGACGGCGCCCCTCTTTGAAATCGTCCAATGCCCGTGCCGGAGGCTTATAACCCGTCAAGGTGTGTGGTATGAGAGAGATTAACCGTAGATTGGGCA
>JAFYMU010000064.1 GCA_017548245.1 Kiritimatiellia bacterium
CCCGACACAGCCTTGGTCGCCTCTCCAAACAAACCGCATTACGACGCCTTTATCGCGATGTACCACGACCAAGGGCTCATCCCCTTTAAGCAGGTGGCCTTTGACTGCGGCGTGAATGTGACCTTAGGGCTCCCAATTGTTCGCACCAGTCCCGACCATGGCACCGCCTTTGACCTCGCATGGCAAGGAAAGGCCTCTGCACAAAGTATGATTCAAGCCATTGCTTACGCCATCCAATTAACCCGATGAAAGAGTCCCCTGAAGCTATCGCCCGCGCCAAACGTGACCGCATTGCGGTGCGCGTCCTTCTTTGGTCCTTTCTGCCGTTCGTGATAGGCTACTTTATTGTAGATGGCATCGGCTTACTCCCTGCCGCCGTCTCGGTGCGCATTCGCAACGATAACCGTAGTCGCGCCGCCCTCACGGTGAAGGCCAATGACATTGACCCCGACACCGTCTTGGGCATTCCGATTGGCGATACGCGGTTTCGTCTCAACTATGCCAATGGCCATGCCATCGTGACGCGCCCGCTCTTCGGCGTGGAGGAGTGGATTATTCCCGCCCACTTCACCTATCAAGGCATTCACTTTACCGTGACCGCGTTGGACACCTTTGCCGTGCTCAACGCCACCCACGCCCATACCATTTCGTTACCTCCGACAATTGAACACCTCAATGGGGCGCCTGAATTGGCCGGAGATTCCCTCAACTGTTTGATTCTTCGCCGTGCGGACGGTTCGGAAACGCGCTTTACCTTCCCGCGTCCTGAAACGGCACCACCGATTGAATAGGATTCTTATGCGTATTACTGGAGGCCAATGGTGTGGCCGCATCTTACTCATGCCCAAGTCGGATCTCGTTCGCCCAACGCAAGATCGCGTTCGTGAAGCACTCTTTAATCTCCTCGCGCCATTGTTGAGCGGGGCGCGATTCTTGGACCTCTTCGCGGGCTCTGGTGCCGTTGGGCTCGATGCGTTGAGTCGCGGCGCGAAGGCGGTAACCTTCTTGGAACGCGACAAAACGGTCTTCGCCACCCTGAAGAAGAACCTTGAAGCCTTTGGCGTAGACCCGATGTTCGCGCACAATACCGATGCCTTAGCGTGGCTCGGACTTACGCAGTCGGCGCGTCCATCGGGTAGACGCAACTCGGGCTTTAGCGCCCCTGCCATGGTATCGAACGCGGCCGCCTACGACATTGTCTTCGCCGATCCGCCCTACTTGTGGGCCAAGGAAAATGGTTTTGCGCCGATTGCCCAAGCCCTTGCCGATCAAGGTCGTTTGGCACCTGGCGGGTTATTGATCACCGAGACCGACTATCGCACCGATGCTGCAGACCTTCCGGGATACACGCTCGAACGCGATCGCCTCTACGGCAAGACCCGTTTGGTCATCTATCGCCGCAACAGTGCTGAATAATTCAACTTTTTTACGTGACCCAACGCCATTTTTCGCGCGGTTTTGTTACACTAAATCAATCGTCGTTCCATCCATGAGGTTAAGTTATGTTGAATATTGACTGGAAACGAATCGGTAAAAGTTGTGCAGAACGCTTTCGTCCTGAACTCTTCCTCTGCCTTAACGAAGGCTACTCCCTTAAAACCTTTTTGGCTGATGCCGTCGCCGGCTTAATTGTCGCCGCTGTGGCCCTCCCGCTCGCCATCGCCTTCTCGATTGCCGCAGGATTGCCGCCTCAAGCCGGTCTCGTTACGGCCGTCATTGCAGGTTTTGCCATCTCGGCACTCGGGGGTTGCCGCGTGCAGATTGGCGGACCCACGGGTGCCTTCATCGTAATTATCTACGGCATCTACGCGCAATTCGGCATGTCAGGGCTCGCCATTGCCACGATGATGGCAGGCGTCATCCTGATTGTGCTCGGCTTCTGCGGCCTCGGGTCAATCATTAAATACATCCCCTATCCCGTCACCGTCGGCTTCACCTCAGGTATCGCCCTCATCATCTTTGCGGGCCAGATTGAAGCGCTGTTGGGATTGAACTGTACCGAAGCCCTCGCCGCCCTTGACTACACCAAAATGCCCGGCGACTTTGTGGGCAAACTCAATGTCTACGCCCACGCGTTAGACACCGTCAACTGGCCCACCGTTGTTCTCTCCCTACTCACCATTGCCATCTGTATCTATTGGAAGCGTATCACCCAAAAGGTGCCCGGCTCCATTATCGCCATTATTGTCACCACCATCTTGGCCATGATCCTGGAGAAGTTTGGCTTTACCGTGGCCACCATCGGCAGCAAATTCCCCGCCGTGGCCCAAGGCATGAGCCTCTCTCTCCCCACCTTGCCCACCATTGAGTGGCACACCATTCGCGAACTCGTTTCGCCCGCCATCTCCATCGCCCTCTTGGCAGGTATTGAATCCCTCCTCTCTGCCGTTGTGGCAGACGGTATGATTGGCCGCCGCCACAACTCCAATACCGAACTCATCGGTGAAGGCATTGCCAACATCCTCTCGCCCCTCTTCGGTGGTATCCCCGCAACAGGCGCCATCGCCCGAACCGCAACGAACATCAAGAACGGCGGCAAAACGCCCATCGCCGGCATCCTCCACGCCATCTTCCTCTTGATCATCATGCTCTTCCTCGGACGCTATGCCGCCCTCATCCCCATGGCCACCCTCGGCGGTGTCGTTGCCATCGTTGCCTACAACATGAGCGAACTCCACCTCGTCAAAGCCATGCTCAAGAGCACCCGCTCTGACGTCCTCGTGATGGCCACCAGCTTCCTCCTCACCGTCTTCATTGACCTCACCGTGGCCATCCAAGCTGGCGTGCTCCTTGCCGCCTTCCTCTTCATTCGCCGTATGAGCGAATCCACCGAAGCGCGCAACATTACCCGCCTCCTTGCAGGTTCACCCCACACCCCCCGTCCGGACGACCTTGGCCAACCTGGCATTGAGGTACCGAGACAAGTGGAAGTCTTTGAAATCTATGGCGCCCTCTTCTTTGGTGCCGCAGACAAATTTAAAGACACCCTCCTCTCCAACTGCCGTCGCCCACGCGTCCTCATCCTGCGTATGCGCCACGTGCTCACATTGGACGCCACCGCACTCCACTCCTTGGAAGAAGTCTATGCCCACGTCACCGCACGCGGCATCACCCTTGTGCTCTCTGGCGTGACCGCCCAACCCCTCATGCTCATGGTTCGCTCCGGCTTCCTTGATCGCATCGGCCAAGAAAACGTCCACGGCCACATCATCGACGCCCTCAACCGTTCCCGCCAAATCCTCGGCGAAACACCATCCCCAACCAAATAAACCACGCGCCAAAGCCCCTCCCCAGGGGCTTTTTTATTGCAACGCTCCACGCGCTTACCCTAAGAATTACCACCCCGCCCTCTACCCTAGAGGCAAGAATGTGGTATGCTTATTGTAAATGATCCGTTGATACGCTTGAGATGGTCGCATGCAAGAAGAGAATTGGTTGATCGCAAAAGAGTTCATCTGTGAGGGGTGGCGTTTCTTAAAACCGCTCGGCCGTGGTGGCATGGGCGAGGTCTATGCCGTTGAAGAACTCGCCACGGGGTTACGCTTCGCCATGAAGATCAACCGTACCCCAGCCGACACCTATTGGCGGCAACAATTTTGGCAGTCAGCCCAAAACCTCATCAACCTCGCCCATCCCAACATCTGTAAAATCTTACGCCTCGGCACCCTTGTCATCGAGAACATCTCCTATGACTTTATCCTGATGTCCCTCGTTGTCATGACGCCCAACAACGCTGACCCGCAGGACGCCACCCCTATCCGTTCGCACTCACTCGCCGACTACTGCGACCTCCAACGGAACCTCCCTGACAAACGCCTTGAGCAGTATTACCGCGAAGGCATGGCCGCACTCACCTACCTCCACCACAATGCCCTCCTTCATGGCGATATCAAACCCGCCAACTGCCTCCTTGATGCGAACGACCATCTCGTCCTCGTCGACTTCGGCCTTAGCGCCCTCGCCACGCAAGCCCCCAAAGGTCTCCTCGCCGGCACACCTCAATACCTCGCCCCTGAAATCATCCGTGGTGAAGCCCCTACGCCCGCCTCCGACCTCTATGCCTTTGGCGTCACCCTCTTCCAAGTTAAGACTGGCTTCCCCTACGCCAATACGCCGGCATGCCGACTGCTGCTTGAAGACCTCGCGCCCCTTTGGAAGGCCCGCCTGCAAGCACTCCTGCATCCCGACCCTGCCCAACGCCATTGGGTGCTCCACACCAC